>SORU01000020.1 GCA_004402915.1 Fidelibacterota bacterium MT.SAG.2 | reverse complement strand
GATCGTATGCGGGATGAGGTTTTATTCCGAGTTTATCTGAATAATCGGCATCGATATATTCCACCATCTTGTTTACTTTCTCGAGGGTCTGGCAGAATTCCCAACTACCCGGGAATTCTATTCCGGTTTCATCCTGAAACTTAACTCTGAGATTGAAGGATTGTCTCAACGTTTCTTTTGCTTCCGAATATTTATCATCTGTCTTGTAGTGGACTCCGAGCAGATCTAAGGCGTTTATCATCTCTTCCTTATCTCCTACCATCTCGGCCAGTTTATTCATTTCCTTGAAAGCGACCTCAGCTTTTTCAGATGATCCCAACAGTGTATAGATATGAGCAAGATGTTTCATTCTGTCGATCGTCTCATAGGGATTGGATTTGTCTTCTAAGGAAAATTCCAACGCGTCGGCAGCAGGTCTAAGCCTTCCCAATTCCAACAATGCATATCCTTGCAAAGCGGAAATCTGTTCCAACGATTTTTCTAATGTTTTCACCTTTGCATATTTATACGCTTTTCCAAAGATTTTCAGCGCTTTTTCGTATTCTCCCTGTTCATGATACACACGCCCCTCATCTTCCATGGCCTGCGCTGATAATTCATACATCTTTTCCTCATCGTATTCCGAGGCGGCTTCTTTCAGAACGGTCAGCGCGTTCTCATAATCTCCGATGTCGAAATAGGAGAGTCCAAGATAGTGATGAATTGTGCAGCTGAGTTCTTTTCCGATTTTTTTCTTGAGTAGTTTTGTGAGAATTTCGATAGCTTCATTCAGCCGGCCGTTGAGATAGAGGGCAAGTCCGAATGAATTATGCAGATTAAGTTCATGTTCGCTTCCCTTAGAATCCTGCATCGCTTCTTCAAGAATAGTCAATGCCGATTCGTTTTCACTATTATCTATCAGATCATCGCCTAACATGAAAAGCAATTCTGACCGGCTTCCACCTTTTGCCTTTAGGATAGCGGTTTTCATGCTTTCATATTCTTTATCACCTATGTCAAGTTTCAGTTCTTCCGCCTTGCCCGCAAGCAGCGCCAGCTGTTGTGGAGTTAAATTTCTGATTCCTTCTTCAATGACCTTCTTGAAATCCTCACTCATTCGCTAAATTCTCCCTGATTTAATAAGAAATCATTTTCAATTATTTTGCAATTTATTTCTAATAAGTTAATAATTTAATACATTATTTTCAAATAAATTAAATGATTCTTGGAATTCAAAGCGGTCAGATAACCATAAACTCTTCGGCATACGGCTTTGGTAAAGAGCAGCTATAACGTCCATGCTGCCGCTAATACGAAAATTATTTTAGGCGGTTTCTTCCAACTCCATTTTTCGTCTCCGACGCAGTCTCCCGAATGTATCGTCCGGCGCGATTGCTACAAGCGTTCCGAGAACAACAACGATACCACCCAGCCATATCCAGATAATCAGGGGATTAATGTAGACTTTTATTGTAGCGCCTTCATCATCCCAGCCGGCAAGAATCACATAAAAATCTTCTTTGAAGGTCGAGTAGATCACTACCTCCGTATTCGGCTGCTCTTGTTTAGGATAAAACCTCTTTTCGGGTTTCAATTGCGAAACGAGTTTCCCGTTCTTGTAAATATCAAGGTTGGTATAAACGGATGTGTAGCCGTCAGTCTCATCGGAAGCAAGACCCCTGTATATTAACATGTAATCTCTCATTTGAACGGACTCACCCTCTTTCATGTATATCTGCTTTTCAAACTGAAATGAACCTGAGCCGGCGAAACCAAAAAAGATAAGCACCATGCCGAAATGGACGATATAACCACCGTATCTTCTTTTATTTTTCCCGACGAGAGTATTAAGCGCCTGTAACGCTTTTTCACCGGTCATCCGCTGTCTTGCTCTTGTACCCATCCAAAATTCCATGAACAACGAATAGACGGTGAAAAACAGAAAAGTGAAAGCCATGATAGTATAAAACCCTCTAAGCCCTACCGCTAGCTGTACGATAATAAGAACAACAGAAAAGACTAAAGGATATAAGAAGTTTTTCCGGAACTTGGAAAGAGTCATCTTTCTCCAGGAGATCATCGTACAAACTCCGGTGAGGAGAATCAGACTTAACCCGATAGGAACTGTGATCGCATTAAAAAACGGAGCACTGACCGTTACCTGAACTCCTTTGAAGAATTCAGATACAAGCGGGAATATTGTTCCCCACAATACGGCAAAAGCGGCGCCCACTAATAGCAGATTGTTGAAAAGAAAGGTGCTTTCCCTTGAAATAAACGATTCTAACTGACTCTCGCTTTTAAGTGAATCTAATCGCATAAAGAGTAATCCGAAACTAGCGACTGCCATCAAGGCTAAAAATCCAAAGAACATAGGTCCGATGGCGGATTTAGTGAAAGTATGAACCGAAGAGAGTATACCGCTTCGGGTTAAGAATGTCCCGAAAATAGTCAGCAGGAATGTTGTAATTATCAATACCATGTTCCAAATTTTCAGCATCCCCTTCTTTTCTTGTATCATAACTGAATGGAGAAATGCTGTACCGGTAAACCAGGGAAGGATCGCTGCGTTTTCCACAGGATCCCAAGCCCAAAATCCTCCCCATCCTAATTCAACGTAAGCCCATTTCATACCGAGTATATTCCCGATAGTAAGGAATAGCCACGCAGTCATAGTAGAACGTCTTATTGCTCTTAACCAGTCGGTACCCATATGTTTTGTTGCCAACGCGCCTATGGCGAATGCAAATGGGATGACAAAACCCACATATCCTAAATATAACATTATAGGATGTATTGCCATATACGGATTCTGAAGCAGCGGATTTAAACCGTTACCGTCTATAGGAATGAAATCAAGTCTGCCAAACGGATTAGCAACGAATACCAAGAGCAGATGGAAAAAGAGTGATGTCACCATAGTTGTGCCTACTACCCACGGCATCAATTTCCTATGTTTCTTCCGATACACCAAAACGGCTACTGAGCTATAAATAGTCAGCAGAAAGAGCCAGAACAGCAGTGAGCCCGCTTGCCCACCCCATAGCGCGGCTATTTTATAGATCAGAGGCAGCGCTCTGCTTGTGTACTTAGCAACGTATTCTACGTTGAAATCGCTTGTTATCATTAGATATTCAAGCGCAAACACGGCAATTGTAGTCAACCCCAAAACGGCTACTACTCCATTTTCTCCGCTTCTTATAAGTTCAGGACGTTTTTGTTTAACGCCTAAAAATACCAATATTATAGAGCCTACCGATACCATCAACCCGAGTTGAAGTGCAAAATATCCTATGTCAGTCATCTTCTAATTCCTTTCACTCTGCCATTCTATCAGCTTAAATATTCAAGTAGCAATCGTACTCCCACTCCCGTTGGGCCTATTGGCGAATAATCCAATGAGCTGCTCAAATAAGCTGTACCCGCAATATCGAGATGCGCCCATGGCGTGTCGCCCACGAATTTTTCCAACAGCGCGGCAGCGGTAACAGCTCCTCCTCCTTTTCCACCGATATTTTTCATATCAGCAAAATCGCTCTTTATCTGATCCCGGAATGGGTCCCAAAGCGGGAGTTCCCACAACCGTTCCCCGCTGCTCTCACCTGCATCGATCAATTTTTTGGTGAGATCGGAGTCGTTGGAAATAATTGCAGATGCATGAGAGCTCAAAGCCACCACAACCGAACCTGTAAGAGTTGCCAAGTCAATTATTTGAGAAGGTTCATAAATTTTGACCGCATATGCGAGCGCATCTGCAAGAACCAATCTGCCCTCGGCATCGGTATTTATAATTTCAATTGTCTTTCCGGAATAAGTTTTAACAATATCCCCCGGTTTCAAAGCTGTCCCGCTTGGCAAATTTTCGGTGGCAGGAATCAGGCCGACGATATTTTCATTCAACTTGAGCTCGGATAACGCTCTGAATACTCCCAATACGGCTGCGGCTCCCGACATGTCATATTTCATCTCTTCCATCGCAGCGCCCGGTTTCAGACTGATACCGCCACTGTCAAAAGTAATCCCTTTTCCGACAATCGCGATCGGTTTTCTTTTAGGGGAAGCGCCTCTGTATTCAAGAATAATAAATTTAGGCGGTTCTTGCGAACCTTTTGAGACGCCGAGAAATGCACCCATTTTGAGCTTCTTGAGCTTGTTTTTATCGAATATTTTTACTCTGATGCGGGACGAAGAACTCGCTATTTTGCGTGCCTGTGCCGCAAGGTAAGTTGGCGTTGCTGTGCTACCCGGTTCAGCCTGAAGATCGCGGGCTAATATAGCGCTGTCAGCGATAATTCTACCGAGCTTTACCGCTCTTTTAAGGGGAGCGGTCTTTTCTCCGAATACGTTAAGGATGTCGAGAGAACTAATATCTATTGAATCATTATTCTCCGCATTCTCGCTTTTATATTTGTTAAACGTGTATCCCGATAGCATAAATCCCTCGACCTGCGCTTTGGCAATTGCCGGATCAGCAACTGAACCAAAGAGAGTCATGGCTGCTTTTTTAATTCTGGCGGATTTTAATGCTGTTCTTGATTTCCCCGCTGCCCTTCGAGCTTGTTCTTCGCTCCAATCATCTCGTTTGCCTAATCCGATCAGAAGAATTTTTCTTATCTTTGATTTCGCTGACCCTCTCAACAACAGGGTTTTTCCAAACGTTCCCTTATAATTATCTTCATTTACGGCGTTTTGTAATAGCGAATGAATTTTATCCGGAAACCTATTTACCCATCCGGGAAGATTCTCGTCCTCCTCAAATACTCCTATAATTAGAGCTCCTTCGACAGCGCTTAACGCACTCTTCCCCCTCACACTCAGTTTCATCACTTCCCTCTATTTAAATAATTTCTGAAATGGTTGTGGCTTTTGCTTCATCAGAAATCTGCTCTTGTATTTTCATCACCGCATGGATAAGCCCTTCCGGCCGAGGCGGACATCCAGGGACATAAACGTCAACAGGTATAAACTGATCAATCCCTTGAATCATGGTATAAGTATCGAATACTCCGCCGCTTGAAGCGCATGCTCCCATCGATATCACCCATTTCGGTTCAGGCATCTGCTCATAAATTTTGATAAGTATCGGCATCATTTTGAGAGTTATTCTGCCTGCGACTATCATCAGGTCGGATTGCCGGGGAGAAAACTTGATTGCCTCTGCTCCGAACCGCGCCAGATCATAGCGCGCTGAAAGGGTTGCCATCAGTTCTATAGCGCAACAGGCGGTTCCAAACGGCATTGGCCAGAGAGAATTCTTTCTTGACCAAGCCACAAAGTCCTTAATACGGGTGGTTATAAGGTTATCTTTTATTTCAGATTGAAAATTATCAGCTGTCATAGTTATTCACTCAGTTACTTTCACCAAAAAATTCAATGTATTCATCCTTGAGATGAGCTATTTTGTCGATAATGAGTTCCGGTGTTATTTTTCCGTATGCGATCAGCTCATCTAAAGCGACTTCAACCACTTTCAGCTTCTTCTGCTCTCTGCTTGATATTATCACGGCATCAGAAAATTGGGAAATGACAAGTTTAGCTCCCGACGCGGATTCAAAAGTCCTGATATTTCTTCCGCTTGATCCGATCACCCAGCTTTTTATCTCTGCTCTTGGGAGCATATAGACTGAGAATAAAATATCAGAGTTCGGTGTTTCATTATTTTTTCTCAGCGATTCCTCTATCAAACTTGATATTTCCTTATCTATGGTCTCTTTTGCTTCTCTTTCAAGCCGCTCTTTTTGTTCCCGAATCTCGGTTACCAACTGTCGCTTCAAATTATTCATCAGATTTTTCTTTGCCTTGTCTCTTGATAAACCGGAGATAGTAGAGAGCTTTTTGTTTTCCTCATCTGTCAATTTTTTGAGTTCGGATTCTTTCTCAGCTAAGATCTTTTCTTGCTGTTTTATCACTCTTTGTTTATCGGCAACGGAGTTCTCTTTATTCTTTAGCTCTCTCTCCCTTCGCTGTAAATCCTTGATTTTAGTTCCATTTTTTTTACCGTTATAATTGTTTTTGGCATGATTCTTTCCGCTTACATTACTGCCCTTGATCTTTGTAACAGCCCAAGCGATAGAGATTATCACGGCTATCGCAGAGCCGATAATTACTAACTCCATGTTTCCAAGCATATTTAGTTCTCCCATGCAGACAAATTTCAGGATAAAGTTTAACCAATTGTAGTATGTTCCTTACTTTTGCCTGTCTTTTTCACGGCGAGAAATGATCTTATAAATTTTAAACTGCTTCTTTTAGGTTCAATATTCATTTTTCTCTGCCATGATAGTTAAATTATTACTTTAATATTATTCTTCTTTCCTATTCCAAAATGTTTTTGAATTCTACAGGATCACTTATTTTTTTTCGTCCAGTAAAACCGGTTTGCATATCATGATACCATGATACTTTATCTTCACCTTGCTTCCAACATAAGAAAACTTTCCTGCCTTTAAATATCGAAATAAAATCCACTAATCCATTGTCGATATCTTTTACTACACAACCAAGATCGGCTATCTCTTCAAAGAGATTTTCAATTTCGTTTGAGGTTGCCCTCATTATTCGTTCTTTTTTTGACAATTCCTCGCTTCTGTATTCTTCGCTATCAACGACCTCGGTTAATTCTATTATTTCCTCTTTTAGTTCAAAAAACATTTTCTTTCGATCCTTAAACTCATCTAATATCGTTCTTATTTCAGGCAGCAGCATATTCGCCTCTTCCACGCTGAACAATTTATCCTTCACGGGAGGGTTCACAGTGACAGCTCCTCACCTGCTCGATATCCTTTTTCATCGCATGTCACTCCCGTCGCTACTTTGTACGGATCGTGCTCATAAAATAAAATCCAGTCTTCTTTTACCGCCTGCTCCAATACTCTCTCTTTTTCTTTCATAGATTCCAACGGTTCTAAATCATATGCCATAATATAGGGAATCGGCACATGTGAAGAGGTCGGGAAAAGATCCGCGCTATATAGCATTGTCCTCTCGCCGCTTTTGATCTTAAGAAGGATCATTCCCGGCGTATGACCGTTTACGACAATTGTCTCAATCTCGGGAAAGAGTTCCCCTTCTCCCTCAAGTAAGTTCAACCGATCGTCCTTCATCAGAATTTCATAGTTTTCTTTGAAATAACTCGCTTTATCCCTTAGCGAGGGATTGAAGGCGGTATCCCACTGCACTTGATGAATATAATAAGTTGCATTGGGAAATGTCGCTTTTACTCCGCCATTGTCGTCAGTGACGGTTGCTCCTCCCGTGTGGTCGAAGTGAAGGTGTGTGAGAACCACATCCGTGATATCCTCGAATTTCAAACCCGATCTACTTACAGATGATTCAAGAGAATATTCAGAAAAATCAAGATCATATATTCCCTTCAATTTTTCGCTTAATTTATTTCCTGCGCCGCAATCAACAATTATATTTTTCCCATCTCCCTGGATAAGCATTGCCCTCATTGCCATTTTAATCCTGTTTTGTTCGTCGGCGGGATTCGTTTTTTGCCAAAGAGTTTTAGGGACGACGCCGAACATAGCGCCGCCGTCGAGACTTAACTCACCGCATTCGATGGCAGAAACTGTGTATCTTCCCAACTGCATTCAGTTGTTCATCCTTATAGGAATCGATTTAATATTTTGAACAGGAGTAATTCTAAGAAAAACAGGCAGTTTTTCCTCAGCGTACCACGCGTTACCTAAAAACGTCATACTCTTTTCAGAAGAGATTAACGGATCAGGCAAATATATGGCGTTGTGTCTAAGCCGCCCCATGAAGCGCTTTCATAGATGCTCCACGCCGCGCTGTTTTCATTGGTTGGGTTTTTTCCGTGAGATCGAATTGTGCTAAAAGACGCTCCTTATCCCAGATCATTTCAGAGCGAGTATAGGATACTAAATCATCTATATAAGTTAATTCTATCGCATCTTCCGGACATGCCTCTTCGCACATCCCGCAATAGATACATCTTAACATGTTGATCTCAAATATTTGGGGAACTCTCTCCCTGTCCTTCCAATCAATTGGCGAAGCTGAAGGTAAAATTGTTATACAGTTTGCAGGGCAAGCGGTCGAGCACATTTCGCATGCGACGCATTTTATTCTGCCCTGGTTGTCTTTATTTAATCTGTGTGCTCCTCTATACCCTGGATGATGTTTTACTCTTTCTTCAGGATATTGTATAGTAAATTTTTTCCCTATCAAATGTTTGAAGGTAATCGCTAATCCCCCCAAAATTGCGGGTATATAAAATTTATCCCAAAACGAATTTGGGCGCTGAACTATCATTTAAAACCTTTCATTCCTCATTTGTAAATTCTTATCTGAATATACTCTTCCACTAATCAGTAGTCAATAAGAGTCAATAATAATTGAGAGGGTTTGATTTTGTCTGCATCTGTCTAACTCTGCATCTGTCATTGTAGGCGCAACTGGATTCGAACCAGTGACCCCCGCCTTGTAAGGGCGGTGCTCTAAACCAGCTGAGCTATGCGCCCAATCCGGCACAAAGTTTATACTTGAATGATATGAAAATCAAGCAATATGAGCAGTACAATTGGAAGAATAAATTCTTACTGATTTGTTATCTATTTTGAATTAGCTGACTAATATTATTCCGCTTTGGCGATCCTCTGAGCGTTCACAACGGCGATGGCGGTCATGTTCACAACATCTTTGACCTCTGAAGAGCCGACTTGCAGAACGTTCACTGGTTTTTCCAATCCGACGAGAATCGGACCTACCGCCTCCGCTCCCCCAAGCCGCATAAGCAGTTTATAACCGATATTTCCCGATGCCAGATCGGGAAATATCAAAACATTCGCTTCTTCCTGAAGTGTTGAGAACGGATAATTTTCTTTCAGCACAGACGGCACAACAGCCGCGTCAACATTCATCTCTCCGTCAATTATCAGATCGGGCGCTTGCTGCTTAACTATTTTGACGGCATCGGCAATTTTTTTAGCGTCGGGATGAGACGAGCTGCCGAAATTGGAAAATGAGAGCATTGCGATCCTCGGTTCAATGTCGAACTCTCTTGCGAGTTCGGCGGTCAGTATCGCTGTTTCAGCGAGGATTTCCGGTGTGGTGTCTATGTTCATAGTGGTATCGGCGAACAATTTTATCTTATTCTTGAATACCATCAGGTAGACTCCGCTTATCCGGTTTATACCTTTCCGCTTACTAAGTACATACAGCGAGGGACGAATAGCCTGGTTGTACTGCTGAGAGATTCCCGAGATAAGACCATCCGCATCGCCGGAATGAACCATCATCGACGCATAGTAGTTAGGATCACCCATCCGCCTGAATCCTTCCTTATAGGTGATTCCTCTGCGTTCTCTTATCTTTGTAAATTTCTTCGCATATACCTCTCTTTCCGCCGACTCCCTTGGATCGATTATAAGCGCCGTATCAAAATCGAGTCCGAGTTCCTTCACTTTTTTAATTATGCGTTCCTTTTTCCCTAACAATATCGGCTGCGCAATTCCCTCGTCAAATATTATCTGACATGCGCGGAGTATCTTTTCGTTTTCCCCTTCCGGATACACAATTCTCATCGGTTGATTTCTCGCTTTTCGTATCATCATCCGCATCACCTGTCTCGACATTCCTAACCGGTTCTCAAGTGACTCCCTATACTCATCTATATCAATTTGAATTCGCGCTACTCCACTGTCCATTGCTGCTTTAGCCACAGCGGTAGCTTCCCAGATAAGGACACGAGGGTCCATCGGTTTCGGAATGATATAATCAGGACCGAACTTGAATGACTCTACATTATATGCTTTTGCGACAGCATCCGGCACATCTTCCTTCGCAAGCGCTGCCAGAGCCTTGGTCGCTGCTATTTCCATCTCTTCGTTGATCGTACTGGCACGCACGTCCAATGCACCCCTGAAAATAAACGGGAATCCAAGCACGTTGTTTACCTGATTCGGAAAATCCGACCTACCCGTCGCTACTATAGCATCGGGCTTAGCATCTTTCGCGTCTTCATAAGTGATCTCGGGATCAGGATTTGCCATTGCGAATATTATCGGTTTATCAGCCATCGATCTGACCATTTCTTTAGTCAGAATTCCCTTTACGGAGAGACCGCAAAATATGTCAGCGCCCTTCATCGCATCCGCAAGAGTCCGCTCATCCGTTTCCACCGCAAATTGCAGCTTATGATCATCCATTCCCTTTTCTCTGCCTTTGTAAATGACTCCTTCCCTATCTACCATTCTGACGTTTTTCTTATCTATCCCTAAAGTGATATAATGCCGCGCGCAGGCAGTCGCCGCAGCGCCGGCGCCGCTTATTACTATCTTCGCTTCGCTCGCTTTCCTGCCGGTGATCTCTAACGCATTAAGGAGCGCGGCGCCGGAAATAATAGCGGTTCCGTGCTGATCGTCATGGAATACGGGAATATTCATCTCTTTCCGCAGCCGCTCTTCAATAATAAAACATTCAGGCGATTTTATATCTTCAAGATTGATTCCGCCGAATGTCGGCTCAAGAAGTTTCACTGTACGTATAAATTCTTCCACATCCTCGGTGGCTATCTCCAGATCAAAAACATCCACATCGGCAAACTGTTTGAATAATCCCGCCTTCCCTTCCATAACGGGCTTGCTCGCAAGAGCTCCTATATTCCCCAACCCGAGAACAGCCGTTCCGTTTGTCACAACGGCAACTAAATTACCTTTCGCCGTATATTCATATGCGTCATCGGCGTTTTTCTCTATTTCAAGACACGGTTCAGCGACTCCGGGCGTGTATGCAAGCGATAGATCACGCTGGGTATGGAAAGGTTTGGTAACGTTTACTTCTATTTTGCCCTTTCTCTCTCTTGAATGATATTCTAAAGCATCTTCTCTGCGTATCATTTTGATTCCCTCTTAAACGGATCATTTAACGAAAATATGGGAGAAATTGCTGTTATTCCCAATTATACCGTCAAACTACTCGGTCAGTTTGATTTAGTTGTAATGTAGTGAAAAAACTTTTTAATATGAATTAAAACTAATGGAGCGCTGTTCTGCTAAATCTGAAATATCAGAGATTTAATTCCAATTGCTGCTCGATATTTGTTTGAAAAACGTTCCTGCTTTGAGCGCCTTTGATAAAATTGGTTACTTCGCCTTTGCCGTTCACGATAAATGTCGATGGGATTGACGCGAAATTACCATACAAGTAAACTAGCTTTCCCAAATCCTCGTCGGAACCATGAAGAATAGGATAATTAATATTGAACTCGGCGGCGAATTTCTGCACCTCTTCTTTTGAGCCCGAGTTTATGGCAACTCCCAAAACGATGAGTTTATCCGTTCCATACTGTTCTTGAAACTCGATAAGCATCGGTATCTCATATCGACAGGGACCGCACCATGTCGCCCAAAAATTTATTACGACAACCTTCCCTCTGTAATCGGAAAGAGTTATTTCCTCTCCATTGATAGATGTTAAGGTAAAATCCGGCGCCATCTGATAATCGTCATCAGGTGTTCCTATAGCATCCACGGGGTAAAAATCGAAGACAAACGCAGCCACAATGATCAGGAAGAGAACAAATATGCCCGGTTTTTTCATTATCCTATTTGAGTCAACCATGGGAACATTTTAGTGAAGTAGAGTGTCATTACATAGAAGAGGTTGAAAAATATCATCACACCCACGCCTATCAAAAACACACCGCTTGTTATTTCAATCGCCTTAAAGTGCTTTCTCATAAATCCTGAAAAACTCATGAACTTGTCGGTAGCGAGCGCAGTCAGTATGAACGGTATTCCAAGCCCTAACGAATACGCGGACAACAGCATCATCCCTTCCGCTGCGCCGCCCTGAACGCCCGCGATTGCCAATATCCCCGCTAACACAGGTCCGATACAGGGGCTCCAGCCTAACGCAAAAGAGAGACCGATAAGGAACGCGCCTCCTACACCGACCTCTTTCGGATTAAAATTCAGCCTCTTCTCATAATTCAGAAACTTGATCGGTATTGCGCCCGCAAGATGCAATCCGAAGAATATCAGTACCAGCCCCGCTGTCCTATAAAATATCGGTTGCTTGAAGAAAGCGGAAAAAAGCCCCGCAAGAGCGGCGCCTAACATGATGAATACCACTGAGAATCCGAGTACAAAGGAGAGACTTAGAAAAAGGACTTTCTTTTGTCTCTTCTTGCCGGAATCATTCCGCAATTCATCTATCGACACACCGGAAACAAAGGTTATATATGCCGGCACAAGTGGTAACACACAAGGGGATACGAAAGAGATAAAACCTCCGAAAAAAGCTGCTATTATTCCTACACTCGGCATATTATTTCCATCCCAGGTTATTCATGAGTCACTTCCACTCCCCTCCAAAACGCTATATAATCCTTTATGGAACTTGCAGCTTCGGACGGATCAGGATAATACCATGCCGCATCCTGATTCAGTTCGCCGTCCACTTCAACATGATAATAACTGGCGGTTCCCTTCCACGGACATACAGAATCGTTCGGACTATCTTTGAAATATTCTTTATTTATGCTGTCAGGCGGAAAGTATTGATTTCCTTCAACCACTATACATTCATCGCTTGCAGCAAGTTCTTTTCCATTCCATATCGCTTTGACCATTATATCCTCCTGGCTCAACATTTTCTTACTTTCACACGCTTAGTATACTGCCAGGATTCTCTATTAAATGTCATTTAGATTACTCATTTTCAAATTTCCCGCTTTTACCGCCTGACTTGAATATAACCCTCAAATTGCTTATTTCAACCGTTCGGTCGATAGATTTGCACATATCGTATATTGTCAATGCGGAAACAGATGCCGCCGTTAACGCCTCCATCTCTACTCCCGTTTTATCGTTTGCTTTCACTTCAGTGGTTATCTCGATCTTTGAAGATTCTTTATCTAACACAAATTCAATTTTTACGTGTCTTAGATTGATTTGATGCGTAAGCGGGATCAACTCGGATGTCTTCTTCGCCGCATTTATTCCGGCGATATTTGCGACGGCAAGAACGTCGCCTTTTTTAATTTTATTCTCAGACAGCGCTTCAAACGCTTCACTATTCAATTTAACCGTGACTCTGGCGGAAGCGATCCGCTCGGTCACATCTTTCCCGGAAACATCCACCATAGATGCTTTTCCAGCCTTGTCCAGATGAGAGAGCGTCACTCTGTTTTACCTTTGGTTTTTCTTTTTGCTTTCGCTTCTTCTATAGATTCTCCAATGTCAGAGTTCAGACTTGATAGTCATATATACCCTGTTTATCCTTACGTCTTCGATAGGTTTGTCACCCGGACCTGTTTTGGCGGCTGCTATCTTGTCAATAACATCCATTCCTTCAATCACTTGACCGTAAGCGCTGTATTCGCCGTCAAGATGGGGAATATCAACATGACAGATATAGAATTGACTTCCACTCGATCTTCGCTCAGGATTCCCCGGTCCACCTGTTCTCGCCGCAGCTATTGTACCTTTTTTATGCAGATTGTGGATTTCCGCAGCGATTGTGTATCCCGGACCGCCTACACCATCATTATTTGGATTATCGTCACGCGAATTTATATCGCCCCCCTGTATCATAAAACCTGGGATTACCCGGTGAAACGAAATACCGTCATAATATCCCGCCATCACCAATTTCTTGAAATTTGCGGCATGTACCGGAGCATTAACAACATCAAATTCAATGACAATCGTTCCTAAACTCGTTTCCATCACTGCCACTTCATCAGCCTCTATTGTCGGCATTTCCATTGCCGTTACTTCCTCCATGATGGCTTCTATTTGTTCGGTCGTCAACGTCTCATGCGTCATACTCATCTCCATTTCATCTGATTTTTTCGAACAGGCGCCAAGAAGCCCGAGCAAACTTAGAATTATCACTGTTTTTCTCATGTACTTGTATCTCCTGATTTTCCGTTCATTGCTATTTTAAAAAAATTCGTTCAGTTGTTATCAGTTCAGCAGAGAATATAAGTAACTATTCTTAAAATAGCACATTTTGTTGTCGGGAGGGAAGATTATAGATTGAATATTCCGCTAAGTCCTTCTCTCGGCGCATGATAGATCTCATGGGATTCATTCACGTTATTCCGAAGAGCGGATTCAACAGCTGCAGCAGCCAGCTCCGGAGTGTTGGTGTTTTCTGAGAGATGACCCAATATTACCTTTGCTTTTCTTCCTTTAAATAATTCGGCTATAAGTTTCGCTGACGCTTTATTCGACAGATGACCTAATCGGCCGCTTATGCGTTGCTTTATCGACCAGGGGTATGAGGAATTTTTGAGCATCTCTTCATCATAGTTCGATTCAATCAATAAAAGATCAACGTCTTTCAACCTCTCTTTTACCAAATTAGTCGCGAATCCGCAATCTGTGAGGATCCCAATCTTTTTCTTACCGGCTATGATAGAATATCCCAATGGTTCGATACTGTTATGAGGCACGCTAAAAGGAATTACGCGCAATCCATTGAATTTGATCTCCTCTTGCACCGAAAATACACGAAGCTTTATGTCAGGTGGAAGTTCAGAAGCCAATAATTCCGCAGTCGGCATGTTGACATAAACCGGTACATTGTACTTCTTTGTAAATACACGCAATCCCCGGCAATGATCCTTATGTTCATGAGAAATAAATATTCCGGATAGGCTCATCGGAAGTACTCCTAACTCACTAAGGCGCTCCAACGTTGCCTTACCGGACAGACCCATGTCAAACAGAAGCCGTACATCACCCGACTCCACATAAGTCGAATTCGCCTTACTGCCCGACGCGAGTGTAACTACTTTCATTATAGTTTTTTCCCTGTGCTTCCCAGCGTAGATAACGATGTCCCGTTATCGCACAAAGGACAATCATTGGGATCGTATGTTTCTAAATCAAGCGTCAGCAAAGAATCTGTTTCTATGTCAAAGCTTGCCTCACCTCCGCTTCTGTCAACCATTAGTGAAATTCCTATCAGATCGCCTCCCGCCTTTGAAACCACATCACAAACTTCTTTGACAGAGGCTCCTGTCGTGACCACATCTTCCACAACTAACACCCTTTGATTTGGTTTGATCTCGAACCCGCGCGACAAGGTCATTGCGCCTTTTTCCCTTTCGAGAAATATTCCGCTGATATTCAAGTGCCGGGCAATTTCATAGGATAATATTATCCCCCCAACAGCGGGACCGACAACAATCTCGACCTCTTTATCTCGCCATCTCGATGCCATTTCCTCCAATAACGGAGCGGCATATTCGGGTTTACTCAACAGATTAAATTTGTTCACGTATTGAGGACTGTGCAGCCCTGAGGTCAATTTGAAATGACCCTCCATCAATGCGCCTGACCTCATGAACAGATCTTTTATCTCGTCGGCTGTCATCATCGGTTAATTCAATTCATCCCTGAGTTCTTTGGCGACTTCTCTCGCTTTCACGGCGTAATCTTCACCTGAAGAAGCATAGATTATCCCTCTTGAAGAATTTACGATAAAGGGAGATTGATCATTGTCTTTAAAAATATTTTTGACTCTGCTTCCTTCACCACCCTGGTTTCCCACTCCCGGTATGAGGACCGACAATTTCGGAGCTGCCTTTACGGCGCTTTCGATCTCTTCGGGATGTGTTGCGCCCAGAACCATTCCGATATTATCGTTGCCGTTCCATTCGGTAATCTTTCGCGCTACTTCAAGGAAAAACGGTATTCCATTAGCCGACTCGATTTGCTGAAAATCAGAGCTCCCCTTGTTTGAAGTCAGCACTAATACAAAGACTCCTTTTTCCGGGTTTGCACAAAATGGTTCAACAGAATCAAAACCCATATATGGATTAACAGTGACCGCATCAAATCCCAAATCATCAAAAACCGCTTCCGCGTATTTTGATGAACTGTTACCGATATCTCCTCTTTTAGCGTCAGCGATCGTTAGAATCTCTTTGGGGATCATCGATAAGGTATCTTTCAATATCCTGTAACCTTTCTCTCCCAAAGCTTCATAGAATGCTAAATTCAATTTATACACGACTGTAATATCTTCGGTATATTTAATTATCTGCTGACTAAAAGTGAGGATCGGCTCATCCGTAGATAAAACTGATTGTGGAAGCTTTGATTTATCAACATCGAGACCAATACAAAGATGACTCTTTTTAGATTTTATCAAGGATTTTAACGTCTCGTTAAAACTCATATTCTCCCGTTGTTATAAAAATTAAATCTATAATCCTTCTTCTTATTAAACAACCATTAATGAGCGCTTAACAGTATATTTCTTTCGCTTGACTATGGGGAGTATTATTCCTACAATTTTAACATCGAAAATATGCCGAAGATAACTGATAACCGATGAAGCCGTCAACCATGGATTCTTTACCTAAGGGAATAGACCCGGACACCACGGAATCTACCTCCAAGATACTGAATCGGATAGAGGGCGGTTTCACTATCGAGCTTCTCAGGTCGCTCGGGAGTAGAGACGTTAAGCCTCTTATGCAGATCTCTCAATCACTCGTGGCAAGTTTCGGCCTCAATTTATTGGCAACAAGAAAAGACATATTAAACTATTTCAATCCTCCGTCAACTCACCCCTTCATCGCGCGATTTCAGGGAGAGCCGATAGGTTTCATAATTGGCGCTCCTCTCGAGTCATTCAGTGAGATCAAGTGGACCTCGATAGACGAAAACCTCGGAGAGGAGAATACGGTTTATACTTATGCTTTTGGGGTGATACCTTCGTTTCAGGGCAAAGGAATAGCGAAAGAATTAAAAAAGACTTACCTGTGGTGGAGCAAGGATCGAGGATATAAATATATTACCGGATGTGTCCGTGAGGGGATTTCCTCGCAAATGGGCGGTGATGTATCCGTATTGTCAAAATTCGACAACTGGAACGATACCGGAATAACTTTCGAGTATTACCGAAGAACTCTTTAGGGGAAGATCCCCAACTGAAGATAAGTAGTGGCGACCTTATCTATAGCGACCACGAATGCCGCAGTACGTAAATCATTTATATCCCTCTTTCGATTATAGACTCCCATGATCTCCCTATAGGCATTCCGCATCGTCTCTTCAAGACCAGAATTGACAAGATCGATCTCATCGGGACCTTTGATGATAGATTTTCTCGTTTTCGCGCTTATTTTTTTGTTCATAAAACTTTCGTTAAAATTCAGGAACTGCTCAGTTTTTATCTCTTCAAATCTTTTTTCCATTCTGCCGTATCTCATATGAGAAAGATTCTTACTCCACTCAAAATACGAAACTGTAACGCCTCCGGCATTGAGATAAATATCAGGTATTACCAATACCCCTTTTTTAAGAAGAATTTCCTCAGCGCCCGGAGTAGTAGGCCCGTTTGCGCCTTCAGCCAATATCTTACACTTTATTTTACCAACGTTTTCCAATGTGATCTGATTTTCAAGAGCAGCCGGAACCAGTATATCACACTCGAGCTCTAATACCGCTTTCGGATTCGAGACCGTTTTTGCTCCCGGAAATTTCTTTATAGAACCTGTCTTCTTCCTGTGCTTAATCACTTTTACAGGATCAAGACCTTTTGGATTTATAATGCAACCGTCCCATTCTCCTATACCAACTATTATTGCTCCCACTTCATGCAGAAAATTGGCAGCATTCCAACCAACATTTCCGAATCCCTGAATCGCGATCTTTTTGCCTTCGATGCCTAAAGACAACCCCAATTTCTTCATCATCTTTCTATCGTTTGTCGCCTCTCTAATACCGTATAGTATTCCCCTTCCGGTAGCTTCTCTCCTGCCTTGAATACCTCCCTGTTCCACCGGTTTTCCCGTTACGCAAGCCATATTATCCAAGCCGCCGGGATTAAACACATCAAATGTATCAGCCATCCAAGCCATCTCGCGGGGTCCGGTACCCATATCAGGTGCAGGAACATTTTCTCCCGGCCCTATGAAATTCTTTTTTATAAGTTCAGCGGTGAACCGTCTTGTAACTCTTTCTATAACGCTTCTTTTATAATTCCACGGAGCGATTCGAACTCCTCCTTTCGAGCCGCCGAATGGAACGTTTACTATTGCGCATTTATAGGTCATCAGTGCGGCAAGAGCCATTATTTCGTCTTGCGTAACTGTCGGACTATACCGTATACCGCCTTTCAAAGGTTTTTTATGCTGACTGTGCTCTGCCCTCCAACCAGTGAACTGTTCATAATGATGCCCCACTTTTACGGGAAACTGCACTTGATATACCGCATTACACGCCTTTATCTGATTTATCAATCCTGGGGGCAACTTTAGCGTCTTTGCCGCTTTATCGAATTGGAGTCCGACAATATTATTGAGATTTAAATCTTCATTATTATTTTTGGCTTTCGGCATCTAATATCCCTTTGATTTTTTAAAGAACCTTGTTATCAATAATTGGACTTAGTATCGGTTATTGTGAAGTAATTTACAAGAAGAATTTTGTCTTATTCTTTCTCTCATCCCATGATCACGGCAGCTCATGCTTTAAAATATTTTTTCTTGTGCATTAACCAAATCATAACTATACTTTTTTCTTAATTCAACTTATTGCTTAAACAAGTGGAGATAATGGTGAAGTTAAAACTACACTGGCAGATACTGATTGCTATGGTGATCGGCAGCGTCGCCGGTTCATTTTTCGGGGAGCAATTATTATGGTTAGCTTTTCTCGGAGATCTCTTTCTTCGGCTCCTTAAAATGATCATAGTTCCTCTGATTCTTTCCTCCATAATTTCAGGAGTGACAAGTATCGGTTCTGCCGGCAAACTTGGAAAGATCAGCCTCAAAACCTTCGCCTATTACATAAGTACGAGCTTTATAGCCATTATCACCGGTCTTATTCTTGTCAACTTAGTTCAGCCGGGTGTGGGAGCAAATTTGGGTTTCGAGGAAGCGCCTACCGGTCTCACCACGATAAAATCACCAATAGATATTTTATACCGTATAATTCCGACGAACCCGATAGCGTCAATGGCAAATGGTGAGATCTTACCGATTATATTTTTCAGCCTCCTTTTCGGTTATTTCATTACTCGACTGCCCGAAAAACAACGCCAGCAAATGACTGGTTTTTTTGAATCGATTTTTCAAATAATGATGAAGATGACAGGTGTGATCATCAGACTTGCGCCTATCGGCGTATTCGGGTTGATGCTGAAGATTGTCGCAAAAACGGGATTTTCTGCTTTCGGACCGTTGTTGACCTATATGTCCGTGGTAGCGGGAGGATTGCTTATTCACGCATTCATCACGCTTCCTCTGATCTTGCATTTTATCGCTCGCGTAAATCCGTTCAATTTTTTTAGGAATATGGCGAGCGCGCTCAGTACGGCATTTTCCACTTCCTCTTCATCAGCAACACTTCCTCTTACGATGAGGAGTGTAGAGAAGAAAGCCGGTGTGTCAAACAAGATCTCAAGTTTTGTGTTACCTCTCGGAGCAACCATTAATATGGACGGCACAGCATTATATGAATGCGTAGCGGCCGTATTCATTGCACAAGCTTATGGGATAGAACTTTCCTTTTTCCAACAGATGATAGTCGTGGTGACCGCCCTGCTCGCATCAATCGGCGCGGCGGGTGTACCGATGGCAGGTCTCGTTATGATGAGTATCATTCTCAATGCGGTCGGGCTCCCCTTAGAAGGTGTAGGACTGATCATAGCCGTTGACAGGATACTCGACATGATGAGGACTACCGTGAATGTCTGGAGCGACTCTGTGGGTACCATGACAATTGCGATGTCCGAAGGTGAAGTCACTAATATCGACCCCGCTGAATAGTCTTCGTAAATGAAATTTCACAAACGCTTGCTTTAACCTTTTCAGCATATTATATTGTTGGGTGAAGACAGGTATAATACTTCCATAGGAGGTGCCTTTGCTCTTTGAAATATTTTCTGAGATTTAGACCTCGACACTAAAAGTGTTCTGCTTGGAACCAACACTCTAAAGCAGGGAGCTGAACTCGGAGCGTCAAGAGAATGCCCCACGAACAAGGCGGAACCTCGAAGCGTTCCGGAAGTACCCACCGTAAATGATACGGTTCCCAATTAAACACTTTGTCGAGGTCTACTGTTTTCGGGAAAAAATTTCCTCAAGTCTGCTTTTGAATACTTCTAAATCTGAATCGCTGAAAAGAATAATTCTTACTAATTTCAGAATTACTGTTCTCTGAAGAAAGTCAATCGTCTCCCGTATCATAATATCCGCGCATGCATTGATCGAAAATCCGCCTACTCCGGTTCCGAATGCCGGAATCGACAGGGAGTTCAATCCTTTTTGTTCCGCAATCTCAAAGCTGCTTATCAAAGCTCTTTTGATAGTATCGGCATTGGTGGAAAGATCCTGTCCCATCACTGCCGCATGAATTACAGACTTTGATTTAAGTTTCCCGCTGCCGGTTAAAATCGCTTCCCCTATTTCAATTGGTCCTTTGGAAACAGCCTCCTCCTCTATTTCCTGTCCCCCTTCTTTTTTGATTGCGCCGGCTACTCCTGACCCCATCCACAATACATTGTTAGCAGCGTTGACTATGGCATCACTATCCTCAAGAGCTATATCTCCTTTTAATAATATCAATTTAGAACCTGATATTTCGATACTGTTCAAAGGAGCTCTACTGAATTATCCATACTTTTCATAATTTTGGATATGATTTCCGGGGGAGCTTCAAAAGTCAGTTCCACACTGCCGTTCGCTTCAACCCGATTCAGGACCGTTCCTATGTTATAAATCGAGGCAATAAATTTTCCATCACTTAGTGGTATCGAAATTGTCTTTCTGACATAAGAGCCGAACGCAATCTCCTTTATCTTTACCAACAATTCATCCAACCCAATTTTATTTGATGCTGAAATGAACACTCCGTCAGGATAATTTTTTTGCAAAGCCTCCTTCATTCCATCCGAATCGATCATATCCACCTTATTGAATACCTGAATGGTCGGCTTGTCAGTTATCTTGATCTCGTGGAGTACAGAGGTTACCGCTTCCATTTGTTGCTCGAAATTCGGTTGACTCGTGTCTATCACATGCAGGAGCAAGTCAGCTTCGATCGCTTCGGAAAATGTGCTCCGAAATGAAGCTACAAGTTCATGAGGCAGTTTTTTAATAAAACCGACAGTGTCACTCAGAAGAATCTCAGATTTATTCTCGAAGTCAATTCTTCTTACGGTAGTGTCAAGCGTCGCAAAGAGTTGATTCTCCACAAGCGCGTCTGATCCGGTAAGAGCGTTCAGGAGAGTGGATTTACCGGCATTGGTATAACCTATTAGGGAAGCCATCTTGAGATTACTTCTGCCCGCTCGCTGAACGCTCCGCTGCGAATCTATCTTGTCAAGATCCTTTTCAAGTTTGCTTATCTTGATCCTTATAGCGCGACGGTCAGTCTCGAGCTGAGTTTCACCCGGTCCTCTGGTTCCTATCGCTCCTTCCTGTCTTTCAAGGTGAGTCCATTGCCCTCTTAAACGAGGAAGCATATATTTGAGTTGAGCGAGTTCCACCTGAATTTTCGATTCACGACTCCTTGCATGAAGAGCGAAGATATCGAGAATCAAACCTGTTCGATCAATAATGGCGCACTTTATTTTATTCTCGAGATTAGACGCCTGTGCCGGAGAAAGCTCGTCATCAAAAATCATCAGTTGTACTTTTTTATCCTCAACGAGCGTCGTTAACTCTTCAACTTTTCCTTTACCGATATAAGTCGACGGGTTAAGTGATGTAAGATTCTGTGAAATCACTTCGATGACATTCGCCCCGGCTGTGATGGAAAGCTGCTTCAGCTCCTCCAACGAAGAGTTCAATTCTTCCCTTGTAGTGCCTTGCAAAGCAACTCCAACGAGAACCGCGTTCTCTTTCAAATTTTTAACAGTAGTCATAATTCAGTTTATACCTCAAAACCCGCCACAATCAATAGATTAATCAGTCGTTTGAGAAATGCCCCTTTACTCCTCCTTATCAATTTTAACATTTTGTATCACCATCTCCGCTATTAAAAGTATAAATGCAACAAGCGCAAAAAATCTCCATAATTCAATTCCTACTCTCGATTCTCTTATATCCTGCCCGATTTCTGAAACGGAGCTTACTTTAACGAACCCGTTCTTAAATTCATTCAGGTACTGATTGAATTCACTCTCCCATATCAGTTCTTTTCTATCAATATTAACACTTTTCATCTTCAGTAATTTGTCATCCTGTATCAATCGGTAAATTCCCGGTAAGTCTACTTTGTCGAACCGAGCCTGGAATTTATTCCCCTTTGCTTCAGCAAGAATGGCATAGGATTTTCCGTTAGGCGTCTTCACCATCAGATTGTTGCCCGGTTTCTTTAGATCCATATCAAACGAGAGGTCACTTCCTACCCTGACAGTATCGACGAATGAAGATTGTCCCGTCATGGCGTATTCCACGGCTCTTGAGATAAATGGAACCCAAAGACCTTTAAGCGGAAAATCACTCCAATCGAGTGAAGGCGCTGTTAACATAAAGATTATATGTCCCTCGCCCAAGCGGAATTCGCTGATAAACGGTTTATCATTAACGAGTATCGCAATATCTTCACCGTTAGTATGCTCTTCAATTGTATAATATTTCTTTATTTGGGGATAGTTTAAATCACTTTCATCTCCCGAAAATATTCCGGCGAATAACGGATGATTCCAATCTATCGTACCTATGGTAGTGTACTCTTCCAATAGATCATCGCTCCGGGCGATACCGTTAATTTTTGGCATATTCAGTTCCGAACTGAATGAATCGTTATACTTTTCAATATCAAATCCGTTACCCGGAAAAAGCAACAACCCTCCCCCTATCTTCACGTATTCTTTTAATTGTTGAGCAAATCGATCGCTTTGTTCAGGGAGAGCGGAGAGTAATATAACGTCAAAATCATCCAGGTGAACTCTATTGATCTCAGAGGGTTTTATCACCTTCAGTTCTGAACGAGCTCCGTTTTTTAGAGAAGTTCTTATCGCTGCCGCCGTGAAAAAAAGATCGTTTTCCGAACCGATAGCCAATACTCTGATCTGTTCGGGGATATACAGATTAAAATACCTTCTATTGTCTGCTTTCAACGCATCATCTTCCAATTCGGCAAAACCGCTTATGAAACCCGATCTTTTAATCGGAACAGAAAAATTTGATATTGCAGCGTTTTGGGATGTCGGATTCAGAATAGTCTGCCCAACTCTTGTCCCTTCAATGAACAGCTCAAGTCTCACTTCATTGTTTTCTTCAGAGTTACTCCGTACCTCTATACCAATTCGGACGCTGCTTCCTTCACGCAACACCTTGCTGATAACATCCGCCCGGCTTATAGAATAATTCAGCTCATTCGATGTCATCTTCAGCAAATATACATGGAGGTCATTAGTGGTCTTATCAATATTGTTGTCAATATTTACAACTGATTTACCTTGGAAATCACTGATAATGAAAAGCTCTTTGTTTGCTGATTTTTTATTATTCAATAATTTTATTGACTTTTGCAGTGCCGATTTTAGGTCGGATGACCGATAACTGATATTGACATCCTCAAGGTCTATATTCGCCGGACTTGACCATTTTATGTCGGCTGATACATCTCTTTCATTCTGAACGCTCGAAAGCAGGATTAATCGGTCATTTTTATTAAATGTACCGAGTATCTCCGTGACTGCTTGAGTTGACTCGTCAAACAACGACATCTCCTCATTGAGAATCTGCATACTTAGAGAATTATCTAATAAAATTACGGCGTTTGTAGACAGTTCCGCGCCCGGCAGATATCCTCTGATGGTAGGTCTGCTGAACGACAGAACAATCGAAATCACTATTAATGTTCTGATGAGCAGAAGTAATAACCGTTTTAATCGAAGCCGGTTCATCTCTTTTTTTTCTAACTGCTTAAGAAATCTCAGTGTGCTGAATTCTACTATATGCCTTCGCCTTCTATTCAAGAGGTGTACGATTAAGGGAATTGCAGCTGCGAAAAGTCCGAATAAAGCTGCGCTGTTTAAAAAACCCGGCATATCAATTTTTGATTAGAGATTGAACTTGAGTAATATGAGTTAGTTTACTTAACGTGGTCAGTCGTTATCTATCAGATCCTCGGATAAAGATAAAGCAATACCGGAAAGCATTACTTCCGGTCCTAATGTAGTGAAATCACCAGATAGAATTTTCCTGTCGACATTTGCATAGAGAGAACATCCGGCGCCCTTCTCCACTATCAATCCGCATAACCTGCCGTTTTCTTCTGTTATAAAGGTCACTTCATTAAGCATTTCG
Source organism: Fidelibacterota bacterium MT.SAG.2 (assembly GCA_004402915.1). Taxonomy (GTDB): domain Bacteria; phylum Fidelibacterota; class SORT01; order SORT01; family SORT01; genus SORT01. Next base: position 6,327 of record SORU01000020.1, on the reverse strand, counting down.
CTTACTACATATCCGACACAGAAATGAAGCTGCAAATGAGCATTTGAGGCATAAACCGAGACAAGATTACCGACTTCCGTACCAATTTGAATATCGGGATAAATCTCAAGAGAAAGCCAACGTCTTTCTTCAGAATTATCGAGCATGAACTTGAAATAGTTATGTTCCTCTTTGGCAGCTACGCCAAGTACTTTTTCAATTTCCTTGATATTTTCTTTTGAAAATGTAGGTTTCATAACCATAATATATTGTCCTAAGACTTGTAAATTTACTTACTTACGCAGTTTTAGTCAAGATGTATTTAACCTCCTACCGTCTGCATTGCAAGGGCTGTCACTATCGGAAGAGACAGGTTATCATTTATTGGAATTGGAAGCAGCTCCACCAATGTTCCTGAAACCATGCCTACCAACTTTTGCTCAAGGCTTATGTTACCTGTTAATATCATCATCAACCCGGTAACTGTAAAAAAGGCGACTGATCCTTCCAGAGTTTTTTGCCAAAGATGTATTTTACCATATGCTGTACCCACAATTGCAGCTGCGGCATCACTGATTGAAACGAGGAGCAGCGCAATTATGGCAATTTCCTTTTCAAAAAGGTATATAGTTATCCATGCTCCCGCAATCATATACGTAACTCCCGAGAGTTTTTTTTCTTCAGCCGCTCGCATTATTGGAGAGAAAAATGGATGAATCTTGTTACGAAATCTCGGAATGAATAATCGTGCCAATTCCAGGGCGATTACAACTACTAACGCTATAGCAACCGCTTTGAGTATTATTTCCCTGTCGAATATTAAATACCCTAACGGTATTAACAAAGATACTAAATGAAAAATCTTCCTTCTTATTTCGTGTTGAATACCCAATCAGCGCTCTTCACTATTCAAGTTGGCTTTTCTCGTTAATGTTTTAAACATCTCAGGCGGGTTACTCGAATGAAAAATGGTTGAGCCGCTGACTATTAGATCAGTGCCTGCTTCGGCTGCTTCTTGAATGGTCTCGAGGTTTATTCCGCCGTCTACCTCAACCAATAAATTTCCTGTTTCATTCATTTTTTTCACGTCAACTACTTTTTTTAGGGCGGATTTGATCATAGCTTGTCCCCCAAATCCCGGATCGACCGTCATAACTAATAACAGATCTATCTCGGGGATCAACTCCAAAATTGACGACAGCGGCGTTTCGGGTTTAATCGAGACTCCTGCTTCAATTCCACCTGCCTTGATTCTTTTTATCAGTTCAGAAGCGTCTCCATCAGCTTCGATATGGAATATCAGCGTATCTGCTCCCGCCTTTAGAAATTCATCTATCCTATCACCGGGATTTTGAACCATTAAATGAACCTCAAAATGAAGGTCACTCCTGCTGCGTAAGGATTTTACCACCGGATTACCGAATGAGAGGTTCGGAACAAAATGCCCGTCCATGACATCAAGATGCAGCCTTTCGGCTCCAGCTTCTTTCATTTTGGCTGCTTCTTCAGCCAATATTGAAAAATCAGCCGATAACAAGGACGGAACAATCTCACTCATAACTCATCCATAATCTCCGGTGGATCGGGAATCTGATCAATATCCGTAATACTCACGATGAGATCGACCGCAGTCCGTTCCTTTAATTTGATTCCCGGATTTATAGATTGCCATATGATTGTAAACGGTATCAGGTCCTCTTCTAATCTATAACTTATATTCCCATCTTTTAATCCGGCTTTTACTATCAATTGCTTAGCATTAACCAAACTCTTACCCCTTAAATTCGGCACCGTAAAATTATCCGGTCGAGGTCCCAACGACACTGTGATCCATATTGGAGTTCCTCTCTTTGCCTCTAAATTAGCGGGAATAGATTGAGCTATTACCGCTCCTTCAAGAATCTTATTCGAGAAATCATAAAAAATGGAATCTATTTTAAAACCGGTTCGTTCGATTTTCATATATGCATTCCTCTGCGATAATCCGATGATATCAGGCACCGTTAAGAGTCGCTCTTCCAAGGACGGCGTCAAATATACCCGTCTCCCGGTTTTTACCCTGGACAGAGGAGCGGGTGTTTGCTCGTAGACATGTCCCGGTTCAAGTGTGGTGGCAAATTTAGGTTCTTTTGTTATAACCCTGAATCCTCTGTTTTCCAATAATTTGGTAGCCTCTTCAATCTCCATCCCCTGTGTATCTGGGAGAATGATCGCTTGCCCGTAACGTACATAAATCGGCATTAGTATAAAATCCATTATCAGCCCTACAACCGTCAGAATCAAACCGATGTAGAATAAATATTGAATTAAATTCCAGTATTTTTTCAATTACCATCCGTAAATGTGGTATGATGTAAAATCAGCTCTTTTTCATCCGTACACAGAATGAACCGTCAATATAATGTTTAAACGGATAGGTTGCAACAGCGCCTTTTTTGTCTGTCAGTTCCTTTGGGACGAATTTGTCAGCGTCTTCAACTTTAAAATTCAAATTGTTTTCAAGGAATATATCCACGACTCCCCAATTTTCCTCCTCCTCCATTGTACATGTACTATATACAAGAATTCCACCTTTTTTCAACTGTTCAGATGCGTGTTGGAGTAAATTCAGCTGTAAATTAGCCAGCACTTCAATATCTGTCTCTTTTCTCTGCCAACGAATATCTGCTCTTTTTGCAAATACTCCCGTGCCTGAACAGGGCGCATCAACCAATATCCGATCCGCTATAGGTAATTTTATAACGCTGCCGTCCCCATGAATATAATCTATGCTGCTTAGTCCAAGCCTTTCTCCATGTTGTTTGACGAGGGAGAGTCGATATTCATTAGAATCAACAGCTACGACCCGGCCTGCGTCTCCCATGCTTTCCACTATCGCCCCGGTTTTGCCGCCCGGCGCAGCACAAAGGTCAATAACGGTCTCTCCAGCTTCAGGAGCTAACAGTCGTACGGGAAATCCGGCGCTTACATCCTGAATCGTGAATTCTCCTTCATCAAATGCTTCCCACACAGAATTGTCATATCCTTTTTCAAACGTATAATAATTTTCAAGAAATGTTGATTTTGTTATCTTATCCGGTTCCTTTTTCATCAGGTGACGAATTTTAGGATGCTCTTTAAGTAAATTATTCAGTCTGACACTTAATCGAGGTACGCGGTTATTATAGCTGCAAAGCTTCTCGGTATCTGTTTTGCCGAATCTTTCGATCCATCTTTTTATCAACCATTCAGGATGTGAATATTTGATCGATATCCTCTTTTCATCGGGAAATGATTCTATTTTTTTTTGCAGCTCCGATCTGCCCCGTTCAAAGTTTCTCAGAACTGCGTTTACAAGCCCGCCATCCCGCTCATTTCCAAACTTCTTAGCGAGTTTCACCGATTCGTTAATAGCTGCATACGCAGGTATCGAATCCATATATATCAGCTGATAAAGCCCGATTATCAGAATATACCTGATCGGAATTTTCACATTCTTTAAACGACCTTTAATCAACTCCTTGAGATAAAAATTTAAAAGTCCTTGCATACGCGCGGTTCCCTTGACAAGCTCGGTCAAAAATCTTTTCTCCTGGTCCGAAATGGAATTATCTGATAAAGATTCGGTCAACAACCTGTCAATATATTTTCCGGTTTTATTGGATTCCAATAGAAGTTGTACTGCTCTGCCGCGTATCGATGCCATTTATTAATCAATCCAGCTTTTCGCCGACAGACACATCCATTCCCCTTAAAAAATCTGCACATTTAATTCTATTCTTTCCCTCTCGCTGAAGCTCCAATATTCTCAACCCACCCTTTCCTGTTGCTACAGTAAAATAATCTTTCTCAACCGATGCAACTTCCCCAGGTGAAAATTTAGCGGGTATTTCTTCTTCGACTTCGGACTTAAATATCTTTATCTTTTTATTCATTAGCTTGGTCGACAGACCCGGAAAAGGTGATAAGCCTCTTACCTGATCATGTATGGATTTGGCGCTATTGCTCCAATTGATATTCAAATCCGAGGCGTTGATTTTCGGCGCCTTAGTCGCGAGAGAATCGTCCTGCTTCCTTTCTTCAATATTACCGGAATTTACACCCTTAACCGTTTCGAGGAGAAGGTCTCCGCCCAATTCGGAGAGTCTGTCATGCACACTGCCAAAATCTTCATTTGCATCTATCTTCAATGAGTCTTGTAAAAGGATATTACCCGTATCCACGGTTTTCTTTATAAAAAACGTTGTTACCCCTGTTTCTTTCTCGCCTGCCATGATAGCGCGTTGAATTGGAGCTGCCCCACGATAAAACGGAAGCAATGAACCATGTAAGTTTATCGTGCCCATTTTCGGAAGAGTGAGCATTTCTTCCGGTAAAATTCTGAACGCCACTACGCATGCGAGATCAGCATCGATACTTTTTATCTGTTTTAAAAAAGCGGGATCCTTTAAATTCAGCGGCTGTATCAGGGGAATATTCAACTTCTCCGCTATAATTTTTACAGGTGTAGAAATCAGTTTTTGACCCCTGCCTTGCTTCTTATCGAGACCCGTAACTACAGCGACAGGTTTATAATTGTTTTCTGTTAATTTAATCAGTGATGGAACAGCGAATTCCGGAGTGCCCATGAATATAATTTTCATCGCGGAACTCCTATTATGAGAAATGTCGTTCGTTAAACTCCTACGGGTATTTCACCGCGCGATATCTTTTGGAGTTTAGATTTCAATAGATCCCGTTTGACCGAGCTAAGGTAATCTATCATCAATCTGCCTCTTAAATGGTCAACTTCATGTTGTATCACTCTTGCCAATATCCCGCTGCACTTCAAGTCTTTTTTGTTTCCCTTGACATCTTGGTAGATAACTCTTATTTCCTCCGGACGCTCCACTTCCACTCTGACCTCAGGAATACTAAGGCAACCCTCTTCGATGACACAATTTCCCGAAAGTTCTATTATATCCGGATTCACAAGGACGAGTGGTTCAAAATTTTCTTCATCTTCTTCCGAGCTTACATCTATAACTATCAGACTTCTCAAATCATCTACCTGCGGAGCTGCTAATCCGACTCCTACGTTGATACGCATCGTTTCAATTAAATCCTCCGCAAATCGATTCAGCTCCGAATCAAACTCTTTTACTGAGTGAGTCTCTTTCCTCAAAACGGGATCCCCGTAGAATTTAATATCCAATAATGCCACTTCTTATCCCTTACTATCCTTTTTAGAAACTACGGCGCTTCTTGAAACATTGACTTTCACGTTGTCCGAAATCTTCAAGATCAACACTTCCTCTTTTTCCTTTATACCCTCAATCGTACCGTGCAATCCTCCTACCGTAACAACCTTGTCCCCTTTTACCAATTCTTTGAGCATAAGTTGCTTTTTCTTCTGCTGCTTCATCTGCGGTCGAATCAGAAGAAGGTAAAATATAACGAAGATAAGAATAAACGGAAGTAACCCCAATATGCCTCCGCCTCCCGACCCTTCGGAAGTTTGCCCCATCAATAACATCAAATTTATCATTTAAAAATCTCCAAAATTTACGCAAGATGTTAAAGTAAGCGCTGATTAAAGTCAAGGTCAATCGCTGATGACCTTCGTCCGATACAAATAAAAAAGCCGGCGTATTCGCACCGGCTTTCGAGTGACTAAATTACTCTAAAAAGGAATGAGACATCAAACTGATTTGTGCCCGCATATACGGTTTCTGACACCGTTAATAATAAAATAAGACTGATCGTAAAAATACGTAAATACTTCATTTTGTATACCTCCATCGGCTGATAATTTCAACTTTATTAATAATCATTAAAAACAGCGCAGACGCCATGTCAAGAGATGGTGGTAAGATTGAGGTTATAACAGAATTTCAATCGGAAAATAAAATCGTGAAGATCAGTGTTAAGGACAATGGTACCGGTATTCAATCGAAGTATAGGAAGGAAATTTTTAAGCCCGGATATAGTACGAAATCAACAGGGTGGGGGCTTGGCTTAAGCCTTAGCAAGAGAATCATTGAGGAATATCACGGCGGGGAGCTGTTTTTAGTCGAGTCAAGTAAGGAGACAGGAACTACTATGCAAATATCGCTAAAATCGGAATAGATATATAAACAGAGAAGATAAATCATGCAGTTTCTGGCTTGAAGGAGTTGAGTGAAATCGTTATATTCAGACAGGGGGTTTTTTGTAAAAAATTTGGCTGCCAACCATTGCCGGGTTCGATCGGCAGCCAAGGGAGCGTGAAAAGAGAGAGCTGTTAGACTATCTCTTTTCTACAATATTAAGACGTAAAATTCCCTTAAAAGGTTGCATATTTTTAATGATTATTAATAAAGTTGAAATTATCAGCCGATGGAGGTATAC
>SORU01000019.1 GCA_004402915.1 Fidelibacterota bacterium MT.SAG.2 | reverse complement strand
TAAAATCGGGCGCCTCAAAGACTATGTATTCCTTTGAATACAGTGCTTTACAAGGTCTTTAAAGGTGTGGGCCCTGCTGGACTCGAACCAGCGACCGTTCGATTATGAGTCGAATGCTCTAACCAACTGAGCTAAGGGCCCCTCTATTCGGCAGGGCATAATTTAGATTGAGAGGCAGGGAATGTCAAGCCGAGTTTACCATTTTGAGAGTGTAGTTTCCCGGATTTTTTCAATTTTCCAACTCCCGGAGCCGGTCCGTCAGCTCCTTTTGCTGCTGTATCAGCAGCGCAGGCTCTTCCCCTTTCTCTTCCGCTTCTCGTATCTCGTCTCTCAGTTTCCTGTTTTCCGTGTCTAGATTTATCTTTTGAAGCCTAAGTTTACTTTCGTTAAAAGTTTTCTCTTCGTCTTCCACCAACCCTATTTCATTCAGCATTTTCGATAGGAGCGCTCTCTCGGTCGGCTCGTTAATTTCATCGTAGAGTTTGGATTGGTTCGGCTCAAATCCGGAGTTCAGCAGAAGACCGACTATATTGCCTATCCCTTTATGCGAAAATGTGTGTTCCTTCAGAAACTCTCCCGCGCTGTTATAAACATCTTCGTTTGCGGAAAGAAGGAACATCGCGAGTTGGTATTCCGCCCGCTGCGTTATGTCGTTAAGAGTAACACTCACCTGGTCGACTTTGCCGTCAGCGGCATCAAACGCCCTGAACTTTTTTGATTCCTTCAGCAGCACTTCTTCATCTACGCCGAGTCTCGAAGCAAAATCCTTCAGGAGCGCTCCTTTGAGGAGTTCATCGTTCAAATCAAAAATTTCTTCGACAATGTTCCGCGCCATCCGTGCTTTAAGAATTGAGCTCGACAGTTCTTCTTCGGGAATTATTCCTATTCTGAAATCAACGAATGAATGCGCATTTTTGATGAGTTCACGGAGCTTATCGATACCTTCCTCCCTCACAAAACTATCTGGATCGCTCCCGTCAGGCAGCTGTACAACCCCGACATCAAAACCTTCCCCTAATAGAACTATCGCTGCCCGGACTGCCGCTTTCTGCCCTGCGCTGTCGCCATCGTAAAGCAGGACAGCCTTGTCGGCGAACCGCTTGGCGAGCCGAGCCTGACCAGTGGTCAGCGCAGTGCCCGAGGTCGCTGCAACGTCGCTGATTCCCGCGGCTCTTATGCTCAGGAAATCCGTGTAGCCTTCAACCAGAATTATCCGGTTCGATTCCCTGATCTTCTCCTTCGTCTGATATAATCCGTAGAGGACTCTGCCCTTGACATAGACGGGTGATTCAGAACTATTCACATATTTCGCTCCACCGCTCTCCGCCAGCCAAATTCTACCGCCGAACGCCACGACTTTTCCCGATTCGTTTATCACGGGGAAGACTATCCGGTTCTTGAACCGGTCGTAGGTTCCCCCCTGTTCGCTTTTCCCCATTAGACCCGATCCGATCAACGAATTTTGAGTAAAACCTCTTCCGGAAAGTTTCTGCTTCAGCCACTCCCATTCGTCAGGCGCAAGCCCGATACCATGATCCTTCAGCATATCGCCTTTGATTCCGCGTTCGCTCAGATATTTCCGCGCGTCTTCACCGGCGTCGCTCATGAGATTTTTATGATATTCGGATGCGGCGGCGCGGTTCACTTTATATATCATTGCCGACTTGGACTCCCCACCCTCGTAATCTGATTTTTGAGAACCACTTTCAGGAATAGTTATCCCCGATTTCTCCGCGAGTGTTCTCACCGCTTCAATAAAATTCAGTTTCTCGTATTCCATGATAAAAGTGAAAACGTTCCCGCTTCTGTTGCAGCCGAAGCAGCGCCATATCTGTTTTGACGGACTCACGCTGAATGAAGGTGTTTTTTCATTGTGGAACGGGCAGAGTCCTACGAAGCTTGAGCCTGTTTTTTTGAGTTTTACGTAGCTGCCGATCAGTGAAACTACTTCGGAGGCGTTTCGAATATCATCAATTATGTTTTCGGGAATTCTCATGATTTTTTGAATTCCGCCACGGTAACTCCATAGCCGCCTCTGTCGAGAGCCGCCGTATGAAAGCTTTTTACGCGCGGATGAGCCTCAAGCTGCTCGGCAACCAATTTCCGCAAGACGCCTTCTCCTTTCCCATGGATAACCTCTACCGATGAGAATCCGGCTAAGAGAGCGTCATCGAGATATTTCTCCAATACCGAAATCGCTTCTTCGGCTCTCATCCCCCGCAGACTCAGTTCGGGGGTGACAGCTCTCAGTTCCGGTCCGCCGTAACCTGCCGGATTTTCAAACAAGCTTTCCTTTTTGTCAGATGCGGCAGCTCTTAACTTGTTGACCGCTATTATGATATTAGTGCTCCCGACAGAAACCACAGCATCGTTCTTATCGCTTCTGATCTCCTGAATCTGTCCTGTAACATTCAAAGAGGGGATCGACACATCCATTCCTATTTCGGCGTCTTCCAAGCTCAGAGGAACAGAATCTTCTTTCGGCGACGCTTTCTCCGAGGAGATAACATCTTCAATCTGCGCTTTCTGACCGCTGATCCGATGCTTAATATTTTTTATCACATTGGAATCAGCCCGACTCTCTTTTATCTCTCTAACGGCTTTTTCTATCGCTGCGTTCGCACCGGTAAGTATTTCTTTCGCTTCGCGCGCCGCTTCCGCTTTCAACTTATTCTCGTCGCTCTTGAACCGTTCCATTTTATCTTCGTACTCTGATATCATCTCTTGAAGATGCGCTTGCATCGCATTCAGTTCTTTTTCCGTCTTATGAAGTTTTTGCCGTTCACGCTCGAGTTCGGTGAGCAGCGAGTCCACCCGAACGGCTCCGCTCCCTATGAGCTCCTCCGCCCTCTTTATCAATTTTTCGTCTATACCGAGCTTTCTTGAAATCTCAAGTGCGTAGGATGAACCGGGTATCCCTTTCACGAATTTAAATGTCGGTGTCAGTCTGTCGACATCAAATTCCATCGAGCAGTTAATGAACCTGTCTCTGTTTTGAGCAAGTTCTTTCAAGCTGCTGTGATGAGTCGTGACGACCGTCATGGCTCCCCGCTTCGATATTTCTTCAAGGAAGGCGGAGGAAAATGCCGCTCCTTCCGTAGGATCCGTTCCCGTTCCTATCTCGTCAACCAAGACAAGACTCTTCTCGTCCGCATCGTCTAATATTTCCTTCAGATTTTTCATATGCGAAGTGAAAGTCGAGAGGTCTTCGGCTATAGACTGTTTATCGCCGATATCGGCGAATATCTTATTGTAAATAATTAGTTTGCTCTCCTCCGCAACCGGAAGATGCAATCCCGATTGAGCCATCAGAGTCAACAATCCAACTGTCTTCAGCGCAACGGTCTTGCCCCCGGCGTTCGGGCCTGTTATCACAACGGTGTTGATCCCGTCACCCGGAGCGAAATCCAACGGTATTACCTCACGAAGTTTTTCGAGCAAAGGATTGCGGGCATCTTTCAGCAGAAGCTCCCCTTCGCTGAATATTTCGGGAGCTGTTCCGTTCATCTCTTTTGAAAGTTCGGATTTTGCATAGATAAGATCGCACTGTTTCAGAGTCTCAAAAGAGAGGGCAAGCTCTTCTGCTTGCGGGCGCAGCTCAACTGTTATCTCTTCGAGTATCTTCTCAATTTCGCGTCTCTCATCAAACTTCAATCCCTGCACAACGTTGCTGAGTTCAATCACTTCTACCGGCTCAATAAAAACGGTCGTTCCGCTTGCGGAGCTGTCGTGAATCACGCCCTTCAGCTGTCTCTTATGCTCTATTTTCACCGGAAGAACAAATCTGCCGTTCCTGATAGTCGGATTGCTGTCGCGGGCAATTCCGTCCTTAATCAGTTTTGCCAATATTTCATCTAACCGTTTTCGCATTCTGCCTTCGGTAGTGCGAATAGATTTGCGTATTTTCCGCAATTCACTGCTTGCGCTGTCTAATATTTCACCTTCGGGACCGATGGTTTTTGCTATTCTCTTTTCAACTTTGGGCAGAGAAATGAACCCTTCTGACAGTGCATAAAGGGCTGATTGAGACTCCTCCCGATCCTTCATGAATAATTTAATTGAATGCGCTAACCTGAGCGCCACGCCGATCCTATCCAAACTCTCTGCCGATAAAACCCGACCCTCTTTCTTCAACACACTGATTCCGCTTTCGATATCCTCAAATTGTTCAATCGGAAAACGCTCTCCGTCGCTATGGATCGCGCGCATTTCGGTCACAAGTTGGAGTTTATGTTTCAGATCGGCAATAGTTGAAGTAGGTTTTAGCGCTTCCACAAGAGGGGCGCTTGCTTCAGAATGTAGAGATTTAAAAAGAAGTTCTTTGATAAACGGAAAGTCTAAGCTTTCCAGAACTGACTCGGTGCAGACCTCATTTTTTGCCATACTTTTTCAGCAATTCGTCAATTTTCTTCTGCTACTCTTTTCCGTCGAAATCAAGTCCCTCACCCTCTTTAAGCTTATCAAGCTGACCCAATCCGGGTATCCCGGCGGGCATTCCGGGAATCCCCCCTGCGCCTCCTCCCGTCATCGAACCGCCATAACCCTGAATGGTTTTTGTGATCTTATCCTGAAAAGAGAGCGCATTGGGAAACATACCGTATATCCAGTCATAGACCATCGGAGCTATCCCTTTCATAGGAGTATAGAATTTGGATTTTTTCTCGAGGTTCTTGGAAAAATCTCCCGGTATGAATGATATTGCAAGTAAAACCGAACTGATAATAAAAGACGCTTTAAGCGCTCCGAACAGCGCGCCGCCGCCTCTGTCGACCCATCCGAGCATGCTGAATTCCATCAATTTTTTGATCGCTCCGGCGATAAAACGAGCCGTCCCCGCCACAAGCACAAAAATCAGCAAAAAACTTACTCCGGCTGCTACGTTCGGACCGAGATCAAATTGTTTCATTAAAATTCCCGTTCCCCCGCTGAAGTATTTCGCCGCCGCAAGAAACCCGCCGAACATGCCGATAAGCTTGAAAACTTCAAGTATCAGACCCTTCATCAATCCCTTGTATGCGAAGAAGCCGAGCGCTACAATGATGATACCGTCTACCGATAGATTTTGCAAAATCCTCCCAAATTATTAAACTCCGGAACTTACTAAAAAATATGTGTTGCTCACTTCGCTTGCAAGTGAAAAGGCGGAAAGTTTCTCAAGTTTTATTTTTTATTGCAGGCTGTATTAAATAAAATCAATCATGTGTGAACCGCGGATTCTGATTCAAAGAATCTTACTTCAACAAAACCATCTTCCTCGTCTAGGCGAAATCGCCGCTTGGAGTCAGTAGAAGCAAAGTCCCAAGAATCCTATTCCCGATCCGAAATCCAAAAAACTGCGTATTTGATTAGCAGAATTATCGATAATATCTGTGTGATTAATGATGCTTTCTTATTTATTTAAATCTCAGCTACTTTTAAACACATTTACATTGTGGGCGGGATAAACCTCAGCTCGCGGTTCTGGAATGCCGATCTTTTGCATTACAGGCATGAGACGGCTGACAAAGCCCTCTTTCATCTTCTCTGCTGATTCCCAGATGTTTATCATATGGAGTTCACCAGCATCGTCAAAGCGGACAGCGTGCATCATCCAACCATCAATTGGTTCACTCTCCCATCCAACTTCTTGCCGCAGCCTTTCATACATCTCTTTAGTAAATCCATTCCCTGTAAAGATCGCTATTATCGCCATTATACCACCTCCTTTATCTATTAATCATACTAAAGTTTATAATCTTTACCAAGCCCTTCAACATATTTTCTGAATTTAGTGCTAATCACCTAATAGACAAAATTCGTCCAACAGTAAGATTTATTAGTGTGACTCCCTTCATGCCCTACTAAAGATAGCAAAACGGAATGAATCAGAATGAATCGTAACAAAACAGCACTTGTGTAGAGCCTCGTATTAAGGAGATTAGAGGAGTATATATGGCTTTATAATTGACTTAAACCTATTTTGAGGCATAGCGGAGAGACGAAGATCGAACTCAGCGGAATAATTCTATTGAATTAACCGAGCTGAACTTTCGTTAGCTCGATCCCTTCTTTGCACATCGGACACTCTTCAGGAGAATGGCGTTCGCTGTTTACTTTAAGTAAGGGCATTACCAAAACTCCATCGTAGTCATGAACTTCTTTTCTTCTATCGACAATTGAGGTTATCAATACTACCGAAGCGCCTGTAGATTTTATTTTCTCGTAAGCGTTTTTTACTTGCTCACCGCTGAACATTATATCGGTCACTATCATTACCTGGTCTTGATCGCTCAGCTCCACAAACTGATGGAAAGTTCTTTCTCCTTCAAATTTCGGCATCCACAAAATCCTATCGGCGTCGAGTACTTCTCCTGCCCAAAAAGCGATCGGTATTCCTACATCCGACGGGGTGACTATAGTAAATGTCTTGCCCTCTTGAAAGCGCGCAAGAATTCCACTTCGCCTGATCATACGACTCAAAGTTACCGATAAAATTCGGGCATTTTTGGTATATTGGTATGCTAAAGGCAGCTGAAAAAATTTATCATAGTGGAAGCCCGTTTTATCAAATTCAAAATGCCCTTCCCGGTAAGCGCCTGTGCTTGTGAGAATTTGCCATGCTTGCTCTGTTTCTTCGGAAGTAGCCCGAGTTGTTTCCATCAATATTCTCCTGAAAAATTTAATTTCGGTTTCAGAGCACAATTTAATGATATCTCGTGTAACCGCAAATAATTTGTTTTACATTTATCAATATATCTTGCTCTAAAAGAGTTAAAAGTATATTTTTATCTGACTTGAATCTTACCTGTAATTACATGAAAGAGAGTTCAATATTCCGGAATTATAATGGATACTGCTAAAAAACGCGAACTGTTCGGATGGGTGATGTATGATTTTGCCAATTCCGGATATGCCTTAATTATACTCGCTGTGATTTTACCCATATATTTTTCTACTCTCGTTCCTGAAGGCGGCGCCGTCTTTCGATTTTTCGGGAACGAATTCACTATAGCCTCTCCTTCGTTATGGGCATATACACTTTCGTTCAGTATGCTTATAGTAGCCTTATCGGCGCCGGTTTTAGGAGTGATTGCCGACTACGCCGGTGCAAAGAAAAAATTGCTCATGGGATATACTTACGTGGGAAGTCTGTTTTGCGCTCTCCTCTTTTTTGTCGGAGATGGAGAATACCTTATGGCAATGATCCTTTTCATATTCGCGAATATTTGTTTTGCGGGCGGGGGTGTGTTCTATAATGCCTTTCTGCCTCAAATCGCCGATAAAGATGAGGTAGACTGGGTTTCGGGTAAAGGATTCGCCTACGGATACATCGGCGGTGGAATTTTACTTGTTTTTGATTCGCTTCTCATTACACACCATGAATGGTTCGGTTTGGAAAGTAGTGCTGTCGCTACACGCATTAGTTTTCTTACGGTCGGTATATGGTGGGTGGTGATGTCTATTCCGACGTTCAAATATCTGAAAGAAAGAGAGGGTTTGGGTCTGCCTCAAGGTGAAAAATACATTTCATTCGGTTTCAAAAAAATTTTTAAGACGCTTAAAGAGATCAGGCGACATAAACAATTAGCAAAGTTTCTTTTGGCATTTATCATCTATAATGATGCAATTCAAACGGTGATCGCTATGTCCACAATATTCGGTAAAGTGGAGATCGGTCTCGGCGATGGAGATCTCATAGGCGCATTTATTATGACCCAATTTATTGCTTCGCCCGGTTCTTTGATGTTTGCAAAAGCTGCAAAAAAAATAGGAGCGAAACAGGCTATCATCGTCTCCCTTATCGCTTGGTCGGGAATAGTTATCTATGCTTATTTTCTCCAAACAGCATTAGAATTTTGGATTCTCGCAGGAGCTGTCGGACTCGTTCTCGGCGGGACTCAAGCTACAAGCAGATCACTCTTCGCTTCATTTGTCCCGAAAGAGAACAGCGCCGAATTTTTCGGTTTTTTTGCCATAAGCAACAAATTTGCATCCATAATGGGACCATTGACATTTGCGGCTATGGGACAATTGTTCGGCAGCGCAAGGGCAGGCATCGTTTCGCTTATAGTCTTTCTGATAATCGGCTTAATTCTGTTATGGCAAGTTGATACGGAAGAAGGAATCAGACAATCGAAGAGTACGGTTTGAGCTTTGAACAATTCAAATAAGACGAATCAAGTTCATATCGGATTCCTTGAAGAAAGTCCGATTGGAAAAATTTACCTGGCTGTCTCTCCTCACGGGATTTGCAGGGTCAGTTCCGAATCTCAATCTATAACTCAATTCGCGGAAGAGGTAGAAGAGATCTATCCTTCTATGGAGATAATCTTCAATAATGATCTCATTTCGGAATTGATAACGAAGTTGGATGATTATTTTTCAGGCAGACAGCATAACATAGATTTCCCACTCGACCTGAATTCTATGACCCCTTTCGGTAAAAGTGTACTCATCGCCTGCTCTAAAGTCGGTTATGGTGAGACTTTGAGTTACGGTGAACTTGCTTTGCGGGCAGGCAGTCCGAGAGCTTCCCGCGCCGTCGGAACAGTTATGTCCAAAAACCCGTTGCCGATAGTGATCCCATGTCACAGGGTGATCAGCGCTTCAGGAAAGATTGGAGGTTATACAGGCGGACTTCACAAAAAAAGATTGCTCATGACAATCGAAGGGATCACCGTCGATTGACGGAAGTTTCCCGAAACAGGAAGATTTTGGGCATCCTGGCGATGAGCCTGATCTGGGGCACAACGTGGCTCGTAATTAAGATCGGACTTGAAGGAATGCCGCCTTTTCTTGGAGTAAGTATCAGATTTCTTTTAGCAGGCACTATCTTACTGTTGATCAGTGTTATCAAAAACCGCGAACTTTCTATTTCTATTGAACTACTTAAAATCTCCGCTCTGATAGGAATATTGTTATTTACTGTTTCTTACAGCGCCATTTATTGGGCAGAACAGTATATTTCAAGCGGCTTGGCATCTGTTCTTTTCGCCACCATGCCTCTATTCGTAGCGCTCTTTGCCGGCATATTTCTTAAAAACGAAAACTTATCGCCGCTCCGCCTGTTAGGAATGATCATCGGGATCAGCGGTATCATACTTATATTTTTGGAAAGTATTGGGTCAGATGAAGGTCTATCTTCGAAAGGATTGATTGTCATGACACTGAGTCCGATATCGGCGGCACTATCAATCGTGATCACTAAAAAACATATTCATTCTTTCAACCCGTTAGTCTTGAATGGGACGAGTATGTTGATCGGCGGATTCTCTACACTGCTGATCCATTTCTACTTTTCTTCATCTTCTCCTGTAGTTTGGGATCTTACTTCTGTGAGCGCGCTATTATATCTATCAATTTTCGGCTCAGCCGTTGCGTTTGGAATCTACTATTGGATGCTTCAGCATACGCAAGTGATCACCGTATCATTGGTGGCTTTCATATCTCCCGTCATAGCTGTTTTTCTCGGAGCGGCGCTCCTTTCAGAATCTCTAAGTCGATTGCAGTTGATCGGATCCGTTTTTGTCCTTGGAGGTGTTGTCCTCAGCGAGGTTGTGAACTATAGGAAGAATCAGGCGCTGTAAAGTTTCAAATCGATAAACAGAAGTATTTTCCAACAAATGGAATACATTAAACTCACACTCTCCTCCCTTGAGGGAGGTGTCATGAAGTGACGAAGGGTGTAATTGTTAATCTCTTCTCAATTTTAATACTCCGAACAATTACACCCCCACCTTACATCAAACGGGAAGGCTCGTTCGTCAGCTGACGGACAGGTCAGATCAATGTCAGGCTGGTTGATAGAGAGGAATATTTCGGCTGGTCAGGGCAATCCCTAACCAGCACAATACTGTCATTTTGTAAATATACTTTTATAGATAATTCTCTTATCTGAATCTTTATATGGAACTAATTCGTTTTTTATACGTATATTCAGTATATAATTCGTGAATAATGGGATATCAGAGAATAATGGATAACATAGACTTAAAGATTTTAGACCTGTTACAAGAAAACGCGCGTATCTCGAACGCAGAAATTTCCCGAAGTCTTGACATGGCACCTTCAGCAGTCCTTGAACGGATTCGCAAATTAGAAGCCAAAGAGATCATATCGGGATATGAGGTGAAACTGAATCCAAAGTCGCTGCATTACGGTTTAGTTGCATTCATCTTTGTAAGAGAAATTGAGGGGAAAGGAACATGGCATATGGGTGAACAATTATCTAAAATCCCTGAAGTTTTGGAAGTTCACTATGTCGCCGGTGAGGATTGTCTTCTTGTAAAAGTAAGAACAAAGGATACCGATCATTTAGAGAGACTTCTCACGAAAGATTTTGCTGCAATTAATTCTCTTCAATCCACCCGAACTACAATTGTACTTTCGACGATCAAAGAATCAACGAAATTACCTATAAAATTTGTAGATGAGTAAATGGTAGCAGCCGTTAAAAGAACGCTAAACTTGCCGGGAGCCAAACTTATCATGGCTTTCGCATCAGTTTATTTGGTCTGGGGATCCACCTATTTAGCGATACGGTTTGCGATTGAATCGATTCCTACATTCCTGATGGCAGGCAGCCGGTTCCTTATATCCGGAATTTTGGTTTATATTTATCTGAGAATACGCGGAAGAGCCAAACCGACTTTAAAAGAATGGAAGATCGAATCGTTTGTCGGGTTACTCTTGCTCGCTCTGGCAAACGGCAGCGTTGTCATGGCGGAGCACACTGTTCCATCGGGTCTCGCTGCTTTGATGGTTGCCACGGTATCGCTATGGATGGTACTGTTGAATTGGTTGTGGAATAAAACCGAGCGTCCCAATTTTGGAATCGTCTCAGGTATCGTAATCGGATTTGTCGGTCTCATAATTCTGGTCGACCCTCAGAACATTTCGGGTGGGACCAGTGTGGATCCGTTCGGCGCGTTCCTTCTGCTTTTTGCCGCGTTCATGTGGGCAGCCGGTTCGGTCTATTCCAAAACGGCGCATCACCCAAAATCCCCCATGATCTCAGCTTCGATGCAAATGATCTCGGGAGGAATATTTCTTCTGCTGTTCAGCGCTTTGAACGGTGAATTTTCAGACCTGAATTTAAGCCTGGTATCGGTCAAATCATCGCTATCTCTCGGCTACCTGATATTTTTCGGTTCGATAATCGGATTCGGTTCGTACGTATATATTCTCCGGCACGCATCACCTGCGCATGTTTCCACCTATGCTTACGTTAACCCCGTGATCGCGGTGCTGCTCGGCTGGTTTTTTGCAGATGAAATTGTGGACGAGCGGATATTGATCGCCGCGACTTTCATCATTTTTTCCGTGATATTAATCACCAAATTTCGGAACGGAAAGAAAGAGCTGGCTGATCATGATATCCCGAAAACTACGGTGTGAACCGGCCGTAATCCGATGAGAAAGTAACGCACTTTGACGTTCTGCTATTTCCTAACCTAAAATAATATAAACCGGTAAAAATCATTTAGCTATCAACACTGGGCAATTACCGTCTTGAACAACTTTCACGGCTTTCGTAGCCTTAAAAAATTTGCTCAGCTGCGAGCTTTTACTCGAACCCATCACGACTATATGATCCTCTCCCGCTTCTTCGATAATGATTTCTGTGGGATCACCTACCATAACTTTTTTATCGTATTTGATACCTGCTCTCTGTAAAATTGATTCAGCCTTGCTTAAATTTTCCTCGCCGGATTTGATGTCGGAATCATTGGAAACTACGGTCAGCAGGGTTGCTTCCGCCTTAAGAAAATGGGCTGTTCGAGCCCCGAGTAAAAGCGCTTTTCTCGACATTTCTGTTTCATCAACGGCAAACAAAAACCGATAATCAATATCTTGGATGTTCTTCGTAATAAAAAGTGAGCATTCTACGAATTGAATCAACCTTTGAACCAATCTACGCTCTTTGCTCGCTCCGATGATTGTGACATCATACCCACCGACGTCAACTTCCTTGATGACTTCGTCTATGATCTCCCCTTCTCTTAACCGCAACCGGATATTCTGTCCATGCTTACCCATTGCATGAAGCTCATATGCCCCGTTTATATCGGGTTTCAGAGAATGCACTTCGACGATCTCTCCCGTATCATCAACCTCAAGCAAATTCAAATCGTGCAAGACCATTTCCGCATATTCTAAAACCTTTACACCCGGGAGTTCTATCTTCCATTCCGACAGCTTCATCCTGCTCAAATTCACGGCGCTTGTCATATGTGTTGCATGTTTTTCGCCCACATACAATACAGACAGATCTGTATTGAACGCGGCGGCAATTTTCCCACCCGCCACTATGGTATCACGAGACGTTTCGCCTCCGGCTATACACAATAACAACTTCATGTTGATCTCCTAAACACTATCTTACTGAAGAAATTGCCAATACGTTGCAGATATAAGTGTTAAAATAATTATCGACGCTATGCTCATCTTCCACCCTGCTTTGAAAAAGTCTTTCGGTTTGATGAAATTACTCCCATACACTATTGTATTTGCCGGCGAGCCTATTACAGTCATATAAGTAAAGGAAGAAGCCATAGCGATTATGAATCCCACTAAAATAACGCTCATATCAGACAAAACCGCAACTTCTAAGAATATAGGACCAAGCACCGCTACCGCCGGTCCATTACTCATGATGTTGGCGACCAGCATAGTTATTACAGCCATGATAACCATAAGGAGCAATCCTCCTCCAAGATGTAGAGAGGTAAAACCGCTCAGCAGAGCGTTTGCTATCCATGATGCCGCGCCCGTGTTCTGCATCGCTATACCTAGTGAAATTGCAGAACCGTATAGCAGCACCACACCCCAATTAACTCCTCTATTAATTTCTTCCCAGCTTATGAGACCGAAGGCAAGATACGCTGATACTCCTATGAATGCGGGAATTCCTAATCCGAGTGTATCACTTGAGGTCACCCATAAAAATAATATGAAAAGAAAAATTGATACCGTCAGCCAATCGGCATAGTTCATTTTACCTTCAGCCTTGACCGATTCACGAAGCTTATCGAGAGCATTGCCTATATTTATCTTTTCAGGTTTGAAAGTAATCCTTAATAAGAATGCTACTACCGGGATTTGAATCAATACCATCGGATAGGCATATTTTATCCACTCGAAATAACTAATTTTTATATCATATAAACGCGACCAGTAATCAATCATAACAGCATTTCGCGCGCCGCCCGAAGGAGTACCTATCGAAGCTATGGCACAGCCATACGCTATGGAAAACATTAGCATCAGCGTGATATTGCGGATATTTTTTTGATTCTCATCGATGTTAATTACGATAGTGATCGCCACAGGCAGCATAATTGCAGCGACTGTAAGTCCTCCGATAAATGATGCCATTATCGCACACACTAATATAAAACCCGTTGATAGTCGCGTGATGCTCCCCTTCGCAAAATGCAATATCCAATATGCGATCCTTCTATCGAGTTTTTGGTGAACTATCGCAACAGCCAACATGAGAGAACCCATGATGAAGAAGACAGAATCGCTCATAAAGGATTGAGAAACGCCCTTAGGAGTGTTTACATCGAGTAAAACTTGAAAAACCGCTATAAGAAGTGGAACGGTTGGAAGCGGAACCTGAGCCGTTATCAATATTATGGTAGACATGACAAGTATAGCTATTACGTCCATCCCGTTTTCGGACAATCCTTCGGGAGTAGGTACGTTAGCAAGCACTACACAGGATAAAATTGCCGTAATAAACCACCTGTGAGTGTCGATCCAATAGAGTATTATTCTGATCATATTGTCAATGAAATGGCCAGAAAATGGGAATTAAAAGTGTAACGATCAGCCATGCCATGATATTGAGTGGTAACCCTACCTTAAGATAATCAATAAATTTATATCTTCCGGGACTGTAAACTAAAGTATTCGTTTGATATCCGATAGGAGTTATCAAACTGGTTGAGGCGCCGAACATAATAGCCATCAGAAACGGTTTCGGGTTTACTCCGAGTGAGAGAGCCATAGAAATCCCGATCGGCGCTACCACAATTGCTGTAGCGGTATTTGAGAGAATAGACGTTAGCAGAACGGTACCTATATAAAGCGCGGATAGTATAAAAACAGGAGACAAATCTCCGAATAGGATCAAAAGATTATCAGCCGCTGATCTGACAAGCCCCGATTTTTGAAGAGCTATTCCCATCGGTATCAGCCCCGCGAGAAGAAAAATTACCATCCAGTCAATGTTAGCATAAGCCTCTTTAATATTGATACATCCGGTTACAACCATTAACACGGCTCCGAATATAGCAGCTACCATTATAGGTAAGAGTTCAAGAGCAGAAAACAGAACAACAAGCGCGATTATGCCAATTGCTAATAATGCTTTATTTGTTCGATATTTTTCGAGTTTTACCTCCTCTAACATTAAAAAATCCTGATTATTTTGAAGGTTTTGAATCGCCTTACTGCTCCCCTGCAATAGTAAAGAATCACCGAAATGCAGAGGGATTCTCCCAATTTTGTCTCGAAATGTAGTTCCGTGGCTTTGTACCGCAAGAACAAATGCGCTGAATCGCTGTCTAAAATTTATCTCTTTCACCGTGTAACCGATCAGCGTAGAATTAGGAGCGATCACAGCCTCTGCAAGAATAACATCTTCTGCTTGGAGATCCTCATCTCCTAACACCGCATCGCCCAGACTTTGAAGATTTTCACCTGCTGTAAATTTTACAATATTCTGTACACTTCCTCTCACCAATAAAAGGTCGTCTTTTTCGATAGCAGTTGAACGTAACTTTCGCCAAATCTTTTCTTCTCCCCTGATGATCTCGAGTATGTTGACATCATAAGTTTCGGCTATCTTTTTTTCCATGAGTGTCTTTCCAATCAGCGGAGAAGATTCGGTGACGGTAATCTCCGTCAGATACCTTTTCATATTGTAACTTTTAGTCAATTCTCCGGTACTTGCCCTCTCGGGAAGTATGCGATACGCGAACAGCCATAAAAATAAACCTCCTGCCACAAAGAGCGTCATACCGACCGGAGCAAATTCAAACATCTTAAATTCCGCGAGTCCATGATCTTTTGCGATAGCGCTAACGAGAATATTAGTTGACGAACCGATAAGTGTCACGCTCCCGCCAAGAATTGCAGCAAATGAAAGCGGTATTAAAAACTTGGAGGGACTCAGTCCCCGTTCTCTTGAAATCTTAATAATTACGGGTAGAAATACAGCTACGACAGCCGTGTTATTTATAAACGCCGAAACTCCTCCGGCGATCACAATTATGAATAGCATCAAACCGTACTGGGCATTCTTGATCTTTTCAGCCGCAAGCACTGCCAATTGATCTACTAATCCGGTATGAATCAATCCGGCGCTAAGGATGAACATGGCGCCGATAGTTATCGTCGCGCTGTTTGAGAACCCTGATACGGCTTCTTCGGGTGTGATGAATTTAAATAGCAACAATGCAACAAGCGCCAACAGTGCAACAAGATCAGCCGATAACCGGTCCGAAATGAACAGTATGAGAGTTCCTAAAAGAATTCCTATTAATAAAATATTATCCATGTCTATTTTTTATATTCTTTACTCTTTTCTAATTGCGCATTTTTGAAACTAAAGTCAGGAATTACCGTAAGTTATTAAGCTTACATTAAATTAAGGAAATGGCATGGAAATGTCAACGACCAAGAATTCGTTACAATTCCTTGAAATATTATTATAATATCTGTAATATTAAGTATGGCACTCGGTTATGGATCAATATTAACAAAATCGAGCCCCCTTTATGTTTGACTATTTTAACAGGAGAATGCAATGAATAAAAAATTAAATGCGACTCTGTTGTTCGTCTTGATAAGCCTTTCAACTGTAGCAGTTGGACAGATAAGCGTTGAAAATGAGATGTATAAGCTTGATAACGGTCTAACGGTGATCCTTCATAATGATAGTTCTGCGCCGATAGTTACCGTAAATATATGGTATCATACCGGATCAAAAGATGAGAAACCGGGAAGAACAGGTTTTGCTCATCTTTTTGAACATATGCTCTTTCAAGGTTCCTTAAACGTTGGAGACGATGAACATTTTATACTTATTCAAGGTGTTGGAGGCAGCCTCAACGGCTCTACCAATTCAGACAGGACGAACTATTATGAGACGACACCGAGTAATTATCTCGAAATGCTGCTTTGGCTCGAATCAGATCGGATGGGGTGGCTCCTTCCGGCTATGACTGAAAAAAAATTAGATAACCAGAGAGATGTAGTTAAAAATGAACGGCGGCAAAGTTATGAAAACAGACCTTATGGACTCGCATGGGAAAACATCTATTTTAAACTTTACCCCGAAGAGCATCCTTACCATTGGTCAACGATCGGCTCGATGGAAGATCTTTCCGCTGCCTCGCTTGATGATATAAAAGATTTCTTCCAATCATATTATGGACCTAATAATGCGAGTCTTGTCATAGCGGGAGATTTTGATTCAGGTCAGGCAAAAGTTTGGGTAGAAAAATACTTTGGAGAAATTCCCTCAGGTCCCGAAGTGGTACATCCGAATCCCGATATGCCCGTCCTCACGGAAGAAGTCCGGTTTATGATGGAAGACAAAGTTCAACTTCCCCGCATTTATTTTGTATGGAACAGCGTTTCCCGCTTTGATGAAGACGAGGCAGCTCTTGATGTTCTCGGTGAAGTACTTTCCAGCGGTAAAAATTCGAGGTTCTACAGAGCGATGATATATGATAATCCCATTGCGCAGGATGCGGCGGCATTTCAATTTTCGAGAGAAATAGCCGGCTCGTTCGAAATGGAGATAACCGCCACTCCCGAAACGAATTTGAGCGTAATCGAAAAAGTTGTCTGGGAAGAGGTAGAGAAGATACAAAATGAATTACCAACCGAACGGGAGATGCGTCGAGCGATAAACAGTATCGAGGCAAGTTTCGTATTTGGGATTCAATCAATAGGACGAAAAGCAGACAGGCTCAATTCTTATTACACTTGGACGGGAGTTCCTGACGGGTTCGAAAAAGACCTCTCGAGATTTTCGAATGTCACAGCCGAAGACGTCCAGAGAGTTGCCAATAAGTATCTTGACAAAAATAATCTTATTATTTTGAGCGTCGTCCCTGAAGGGAAACCGGAATTACAAGCATCCAAATAACTCAAACATTTGATCTTGGAGGTATGACTAAAATGAATAAAACATTATTGTACACTGTTAATTTTTTATTGCTGATGATCTTTTCAGCCTGTTCCGGAGCTGATTACGGGTCAAAAACGGCAGACAGTTCAAGGCCGTTCGACAGAACAATTCAACCAGCCGAGGGCAGTTTACTTAATCTCGCCCTCCCGGTAATACAAAATTTTTCGCTCTCCAACGGGTTGGAAGTAAAATTGGTTGAGCATCATGAACTGCCCGTAGTTGATATTAGACTGGTCATTAAATCAGGGTCTTTCGTTGATCCTGCCGGCAAAGCAGGCACTGCAAGTTTCACGGCTGATATGCTCGATGAAGGAACAACAACCCGGGATGCATTTGAAATCGCTGACGCTAAAGATTATGTGGGAGCGAGACTCGGTTCAGGTTCAGGTTGGGATGGAAGTTTTGTTACTCTTTCTACTCTCAAAAAGCACCTTGACACGTCTATGGAGATCTTTGCCGATATTTCTCTCAATCCTACTTTTCCGACAAAGGATATGGAAAAAATAAGGGAGCGAAGGTTGACCCGAATTCTTCAAAGAAAAGACCAGCCTATCACTCTCGCTGCCTTAGCATTCGCCGAACTCGTTTATGGAGACTCTCATCCATACGGAACACCGACAACCGGAACGGAAGAAAGCATTAAATCAATAACTCAGAGCGATTTGAAAAATTATTATTCTACGTATTACAAATCGAATAACGCAACTTTGATAGTCGTCGGCGATGTCACCGAATCCGAAATGCTTCCAATATTAGAAAAATATTTCGGCAGTTGGGAAAGCGGAATGATCCCTGAGACTATGAATTACGATATTCCTGAAATCAGTGAAACTGCCTTCTATTTAGTCGACAAACCGGACGCGGCTCAATCTTATCTGTATTTTGGACATAACAGCATATCGAGAGCGTCAGAAAATTATATTAATTCCGTGGTTATGAACATGATATTGGGCGGACAATTTTCCGCAAGATTGAATTTGAATCTACGTGAAGATAAAGGATATACTTACGGGGCGCGAAGTAGTTTTTCTGCCCGCAGAAGCGGAGGCTCTTTTTCTGCCAGAGCAAGTGTCAAGACTGATGTTACGGACTCTTCCATCGTTGAATTTCTATACGAACTTAGAAGGATACGAAGCGAGCATGTAACTCTCGAAGAGCTGGAGCATGCAAAAAAGAGCATCGTTCAAAGGCTTCCATCAACTTTTGAAACGCCCTCCCAGATCGCAGGTATTATAGGCTCTCAGCTTCTTAATGATCTGCCTGATGATTACTACAGCACATATGGAGAAAAAATCCAGGCGGTGACGATGCAAGATGTTATGGTAACAGCTCAAAAGCTGATCGACCCTGAACATATGACACTCGTAATTTCCGGTGACATAGCTCAGGTAAAAGAAGCAATCGAATCTCTCAATGAAGGGAATGTAAATATAGTGGGTGAGGAGACGATGCCGGAATGATCTAATCGGATATGTGAGAATTAAAAAGCGCTCCTCTTCGGAGCGTTTTTTAGTTTTCTAAATCAGAAGTCTTCCAATCTATTTGAGTCGGAAGCAGATGTTCTTTAGCATATGTTTCAGCGAGTCCCTCTTTTAGAAATATTTCTACAAAATCTCCGTCAATGTGATCATCTTTTACCATGAAGCCGAGTATCTTGATCGCTTGTGAAAGCATCATCGGTTTTTTATAAGGTCTGTCTTTCGCCGTTAGGGCTTCAAAAATATCTGCAATTGCCATTATTCTCGCTTGCGCAGATATCTCCTCACCTTTCATTTTAAGAGGATACCCAGTTCCATCCAGCTTTTCATGATGCGATGCCGCATAAGCGGGAACATGTTTTAATTTCTTACTGAATGGCAGCTCATTAAGCATTTTCAGAGTCATCATGGCGTGGTTTTCGATTATCTTTCTATCACTTACGTTCAATGTTCCCCGCTTGATAGAAAGATTTTCCAGTTCATCCTCCGAGAGATAATGCCGAGTTTCTCCACCGAGGTTAAAAGTTTTCTTGGAAATTTCAATCAAATGTTCAATAGCTTCGTCTTCCATAAACTCTCCCGGAGTATTTGCCTTAATACAAAATTCTGCGTCGGTCTCAATTTGGGAGATTTTACCCGAATATTCCTCATCCAATTTCTTGATCTCTTCCGGATCGTTGCCTTTAGACTCGATCAATTCTGCTTTTTTCTCATACCATTCGGAATATGTTTGATATTTTATCGCATCGAATCGAACCTGCAACAGTTCCACTCTGTCAAATATCTTTTCAAGTTTGGTGCTCTTATCGACTACATGTTCAGGAGTAGTGATTTTCCCAACATCATGCATCCACGCTGCAAGCCGCAACTCTTCCAATTCATCTTCATTAAAAGTCAGATCACCATATTTGCCCCATTTAGTCTTATTCACTACATGGGCAATCTCCATTGTGAGATTGGCAACTCTGGTAATATGTCCTGCCGTATAAGGAGATTTTTCGTCAATGGCGGTCGCGATAGTCTTAATGAACGAATCAAATAGGTCTTTCAAATCCTGAATCAATCGAACATTGGTCAAGGCTATCGCAGCTTGAGATGCGACCGATGCTGTTAGATCGATATCATCATCAGGAAACGGAATAGTTTCGTTGCTGTCGATGTCTCTGGCATTTATTAGTTGTAATACACCTATTATCTCGTTTTCATGGTTAAGCATCGGTATTACCAGCATTGATTTGGAGCGATAGCCTGTGCTTTCATCGAATTTACGAGTACCCTCGAAATTAAAACCCTCCACATCGTAAACATCAGGAATATTCACAAGTTTCTTACTTATTGCCACGTCTGCCGAAACATTCTCCTTGTTCGGCGAACCGTCTTCCTTATAAAGCGGCACTGGAGGCCAATTAATTTCTTCTCCTGTTTTTCCGCCCATCCTGATGTTTAAACTATCTGTCTGAACAATTTCAAATTCTAATGAACTTTCGTCCTCACTAACGAGATACAAAGTCCCTCCGTCAGCATTCGTAAATTCGCGGGCGCTGTCCACAATGAGCTCTAATAGAACCGATATATTTTTCTCGGCGGAAAGCGCAATACCGATGTCTATTAACTTTCTGGTCTGATCTCGTTGCTTTTGGGCAAATTTTTCTAAATCTTTTTCTTTGTTACTCAAAAATCACCTTAAAAAGTTAATAATACCGTCTGGTTTTTGCAGAAATTCGTGATTTTAATATCAGAAATTCTATGCCTTTCTCAGATGTTTATTCGATGCATATTCATGGCTCAATAATATATTCCAACAATTTATTCTTTTCAAGTGTTTATAATAGTGGTATTAACAATTCTTTGACATTATTATCGTGTGAATATATATTTTGTTTACCTTCGTAACTTAGATATTACTTTACTTGACAATGACAATATTTTACATATTAGCCGCTTTAATATTCTTTATACTCGTTTTATTCCTGAACCGATGGTCAGGCTGGAAAAATGATGTCCGAAACCAAAGTCTACTTTATAAACAATTGAAAAGACAATTACCGGAAGCCCACGAAAGTAATCTTGCAAGTCGTCTTCTGAGACTGAAAATAAAGAGTAACGGTAGTGAATCTCTGAGAAATTACTTTGAACCGCTCGCAACTCAAAGCGGCATAACTCTAAATACGGCATTATTTTTTACTATCGAATACGATTATATCTGGGTAAGAGGATTAAACCCGTCTGAGTCCGGCCCAACACTTTTTCTTCGCAGGGTAAAAGATTTCATCGATAAAACAGTAAAAGAAGAATTTCCGAAAGGTGCATAACCGCTCAAGATCGTTCTCGATTTTTCCCAATCTACCGCTTGTCCATATAGTGGCATTTTTAACGAATATTATTTTCTGCTGTTTAGGCAGTTGTGGTCTGCCGAATCCGCCAAGAGGATATGTAATTTGAGCTGTGGCAGCTTCAAACTTTTCTTCATCATCTTCCGAATCTTCTTCCTCCTCAGATCCTCTCGTTAAATTCCATTCTACCACCTGAGCACCCGGAGCTTTACCGACACCGTTCATTTCATCATTTCTGATTTTCCCCGTCATCATGGTGATTCCGGCAATACCTACCGAATCAGTCGGAAAAGAAAACGCAATTCTAAACCCGCTAATCTCGGAGGAAATTAATTTGAGCTCTTTCCCCGAGACCGTGGCTGTACCGGAAAGTTTTTTCTTACTTTTTTTCAGTTCCAAATTGAACTCTACAGCGTCCTTCTCGTTGAATCTGATCGTTCCGGTCCATTTCCCTTCGGGTTCGGATTCCGGATCTTTTTCTACGGTATATCTCTTTCCGTCTATCCAAACATCTTTTACAACACCATCTTTTGAGAAAAGATCACCCTCTGTAACTACTATGTTGGCAATTTTTCCCTTTTCTAATGTCCCCAATTTATCCGATACTCCAAAATATTCAGCCGGATGAGTTGTCAGGGCTGCAAGCGCAGATTCTTTCGAAAGTCCTCTTGATATGGCTTTTCTCAGTTGTTTCGGAAAATCCTCAAGTTTTTTTAGTCCATTTGTCGTCAGCGCAATTTTAACGCCTGCTTTGTTCAGCATCGCCGGATTGCTCGGCGCCAAATCCCATTCTTTTAGCTTTTCTAAAGAGACTTCTAACGCTTTTTCAGGTGTTTTCACATCAGGTGGCTCGGGAAAATTCAGAGGCACTATCAATGAAATACCTGTTCTTTTTACAGCTGAAAGACGTTTGAATTCGTTGCCGCTTGCCAATATCAGTGATTTTAATTTGAATTCTTTTACGATTTTATCTATCCGCAGTATCATCAGTTCATCGGTTGCTTCAAACATCACCACGCGTTTTCTATCAATCACGCTGCTTAATGATGCAAGAGATTCGCTTTCATCCGGTTTCCCTAATGATGGTTTCTTGGCATATGCCGACATAGCTTTTTTGTACCATTGTACATCATAAAACGTTTGTCTAATAAGTGAAATTGAACCCATCAGAGAAGTTGGATAACCGCTCACATCTTTCTTTTTACTGAAGGTGACATGTTGGTTAACATTACTTTTTAAGATATTTTCAGCGCTTTCGTTATCGCCGAGATTCAGAAGGACGCTGGAGCCTTTGAAGATACCCTCACGTGGCACTGATAGCGCTGTTGTGAAGCCTAATTTGCGATATTCTTTTAATTTTTTTGAATCTGTAGTGTACAGTTCAGAGCCCCTCAGTTCGGGTGTGACATTCTCATTCCAATGCTTGGAACCTCTATTTTTTTTATCAGATTTTTTGTCCTTTTTTATCTCGGGGATTCCGATGTTCGAGTAAGATTCTATCAGACCGGGATATAATGTCATCCCGCTCATATCTAATACCGTTGCATCCTTGGGAATGTTGATTTTCGCCCCTACGCTTTCTATTATCCCATCTCGAATGACCAGAGACCCTTTGCGAATAACTTTTCCGGGTGAGGTAACAATTTTTGCGTTGGTTAGTGCGTAAACACCAGGTTTGTTTTCCCGTAAGCCAAGCGGTGGTGATATTTGGGCATTCGTAGTTTCAAATATGCCCAAAAAAAATATTAACGATAGAATTACTACAATAAAAATTGGATTATTAGCGATAAAGGAACTTTTCATCTGATACTCCCTTACATTTATAATTAAGATTCTAAACGGGTATAGTATTAATAATTGGAACAATCTACAAAATAAATATCACTAATACTCAGAACAAATGATACTTTTTAATGCCGCGAAATCTAATTCAACCGTTAAGAAGTTCGAAAAATTCGTTTATGGGTTCCACCAATAGCTGATCTTTGCAAGCACAATATTATCCGGCTCTGTATTGAACAAAGCATTTGTATCATTCCCAAAGTCAAATAATCCGTTACCACTCTCAAAGTCACTTCTATTCTGTGTCCATGCTAAGTAGAATACCGATCCGGGATTATATTCCCATCTAAGAACAGCGTTCCCTCTGAATGATTTAAAGTTAAAATCACGATTATCGATGTCGAATGCCTCTGCTGCTCCTTCACCATCCGGGTCTATTGTAAACACGGAACCGTCATCGCTTTGGCTAATAGTCGAGCCGTTGTCCTGTCCATAAATATTAAATTTGAATTCACCCGCTTCGGCAAGCTCCTTATAATCAACATATTTGATAGCGAATATCAACGGCTGCATATAGAATTGCAAACTTAGTTTTGGGGAAAAAGTCCAACTGATCCGGGTTCCGATGGAAGCTGATCGATTGTCAGTCTCGGCAAATAGATAACGTATCCCGTAGGTAGCCGTTGCAAGAGGGTCCTCTTGCTCGCCGACGTAAAATGCTTCTGTAATATCCCACGAATATCTTGGTGAAATATCAATCTTGAATGTGCTGTTCGGCTTCCATGTGACTCCCGTATTATAGCTAAAATATTGTCGCGTCGCGGTTCCATATTGGATCCCTGCTGAGAAAGAAAGGGACTTTCTTCCATCAGTGTTTAGGTTAATTGACCTAAACTTACTTATCGGCATTTTTGTAAAAGGACCACCGCGTGTATGAGATTTATTCAGTGTTTCCGGATTATAGACGAGGTCAAACGAGAGATCCCAGTAATTAAGGAATTCGAAATTTGCGAATAGAAAGTATCCTTCACCGTATTTGTTTCCCTCGTAATCCCAATTCCGGAATGTGGCTATTGCATGAAATTGACTTCTGAAGAATTTTCCCGGATCGGATGTCTTCCAGCCGGTGGTTAAATGCCAATTAATTTGATCCGCATTCCATTGAAATCCTAAATCATTGACCTCATAACCGGGCGAGACCATTGCAAATCCCGAGTTTAAGATCACATTCCCTTTTTGCTTGTTAAGATACAATCTACCTGCCATTCCTGTCATAGAGATCGATGTTGAGTCCACCCGGATATGATCAACATCGGGACGCTGAAAATAATGTGGGCTTGAGCTTTGAATATTTGTAATAACATTTTCACTACCGTTTATTCTACTCGTACCTATCCAGCCGTTAACAACGTACATCTTGTCGTTATCTAATGTGACCCAACCATCTACACCACCCATAAAGGCGCTGATTGTAAGCGTTTCTTCAAGATTCCCGGCAGGTAAATTCCTTTTGACTCCCGTTCCGATCACTCCTAATCCATGCCTGCCTTCCTTGAATTCTCTTTGTGTTCTGAGCACAGTGTAATTGGTAACCGGTTCAACTTCTTCACGTAATTTTGAACCATTTAGATCAAGCTCTGCATATTCTCTGGCTGTCAATGCATTTACGACACCGATAGACCATTCCGGTGTTAGCTTACCTGATATTTTTCCTGCTCCTAAGATAGTCGACCCGGAAGGAACGGAGCTATAATCATACTCTTGTATCGGCCTGCCCTGTGGAGCTCTGCCGATTCGCCGTGTATAAAATGCAGCAGGGTCTCCATAATTAAAACTCCAATTATTATTCACGCCACCGCTACCAAACGTGAAAATGTTGGCTCCTTCGATGAAAAACGGTCTTTTTTCGGGAAAAAATGTTTCAAAATCCGACAAATTGACGACCGCCGGATCAACCTCCACTTGCCCAAAATCAGGATTGATCGTCGCGTCAAGAGTCAAGCTGCTTGAGAGACCATACTTAACGTCAAATCCGATCTGGTTGAATAACTCCCTCCCATCATTGAATGGATCTCCCGATTCAGGTTGAATGAATTCTGATCTACTCGCGGCATAAGGAAGAAATTCAACATGTTTGGGCTGTTTAATATTTTTTATTCCGTTCATGTGAGCGAACCATGAAACTTTGCCTGAAGATTCCTTCGGGATCATAACAAATTCTACCCGTTCATTTGATCTCCAGATTTTTCTAATAAAGTTTACACCCCAAGTATGAACCTCTTTTTCGGGAAATCTAAGCTGCGAGAACGGAATCCTCAGTTCAACATTCCAGCCGTCATAGTCGATGCTGGTTGCGCTTTCCCACACTCCGTCCCATGAATCATCATCCGATTCATCATTAAATAATATTCCGTCCCTCACTGCGCCCGATACTGAAACTCGAAAGAAAAACCCTGTCCTATGATCAAGCCATGGATCCACCTGAAACTCAAATTGGTCGGATGATACACTTTCGTCCCTGCGGGCAAGACGACTTACTATAGAATCGGGTGCGCTGTCATAGAGTTTGGCAGCTACGTAAAGAGCTTCCTCATCAAACCCAACCCAAACTTTTGTCCTTTGAGACGGCTTATTCCCCTCGATCGGATCTCTCTGAGTGAATTCCGATACACTTTCATTTTGCCATATTTTTTCGGTTAGGCGGCCATCTAATATGATTTTTTCCTCAAGCCTGAATGCCTGGAGAGACTTAGAAGGATGATTTTTATTATTATAATCCTGAGCTGAACTGTTGGAAATCAAAAATATGCTTAATAGTAACCCTTGAATCTTCATAAAAACCCTTCTATAATTTTCGTATCAAAAAGTATGACGCTATTCGCTCTCAAAAGGTTGTCAAATAATCACTGATACTTTATATTAGTGATACGGAAAATTATGAAAACTGTTTCAATTCAAATAATTGAATATATTACCAGGTAATTAGCGTGCTTGAAATATAATTTCGACTCTGCGGTTTTCGGCTCTATTTTCTTCAATCGGACGTCCAAACTCATCTAAATTTGGTACCCTCGATTTCGTATCCGCATAACCTGAAGCAAACAGTTTCTGTGAAGAAACTCCTTTACTGATAAGATATCGAACTACACGCGATGCCCGGGCGCTTGATAGTTCCCAATTTGAAGGATATTCGTCTGATGAAATCCGAAAGTCGTTCATTATTTCGGCACTCGTCTCCCTTCCATGTGTCTCCAAGGGGATTTGAACCCCTGTTGCAGGGATGAAAACCCTGAGTCCTAGACCAGGCTAGACGATGGAGACTTTTTCACAACGTGGCAGAATCTAAGATAAACTAACAATATTGCAAATAATATTTTCGGAATTCAGACTAAGCCTTTTTTAAAAATTCAGCTACCGTTCAATCAGTTCTAATCCGCCGCTTAGATGTTTTATCCGATTAAAGAATAATTGATTATTTAAGTCGTTAAACCTATATTCTCGCACATGCTGGAGTAGCTCAGATGGATAGAGCGCCTGACTGTGGATCAGGAGGTCGTGGGTTCAAGTCCCGCCTTCAGTACTCAGTTACAGAGGATTAAAGAAGGTCGAGTGGGACGGAATTGGGACGTGAATTCATCTTAATTGCTCCTATATTTATTAATCATCATCGAGGATGCGGGTAGGAACATTTTGAAGAATAAAAAAACTAAGCCAAGGATCGTTAAAGGATTCAGAGATTCCCTTTGGGAAGAATCACTCGCTCGCCGAAGAATGATCGAAAAGATCCAAGAAGTGTATGAAAAATATGGATTCCTTCCGATTGAAACACCCGCTCTTGAGTACGTTGATGTGCTTGGAAAATTTCTGCCCGACAGCGATACTCCTGAAGGCAGCATCTTCTCATTCGAGTCGGAGGATGAATGGATCGCTTTACGATATGACCTTACTGCCCCTTTATCGAGATTGATCGCCCAGAATCAGGATTTGCCGAAACCCTTCAGAAGATATCAGGTTGGAAAGGTTTGGCGAATGGAGAAACCCGGTCCCGGCAGGTTCAGAGAGTTTACCCAGTTCGATATCGACACTATCGGCAGTTCCTCCATGTTGGCGGATTGTGAAGTCTGTGCCGCTTTAGTGGATTCTCTCTTGGCGCTCGGCATCGGAAAAAAGGATTTTGAACTCCGTATCAACAATCGGAAAATTGTAAACTCTGTTTTAGAAGCTGCCGGCATAGAATTATTAAATGCGGATGGAACTTCTTCTGATGTTGCCACAAAAGTTTTACGAAGCATTGATAAACTTGACAGACTCGGAATAAACGGAGTATTTGAACTTCTTACAAAGGGAAGAAAAGATGCTTCCGGGGCTTTTATAAAAGGAGCAGAGCTGCCTGAATCAAAGGCTAATATCATAATAAGTTTCCTCGAATCACCGAGAGGATCACGCTCCGAAGTATTAAATTTTCTCTCAGAGTTCACAAAAAAGAGCACAGAGGGAGTCACCGGAGTTGAAGAATTGACAGAGATGGATTCGCTTTTCAGAACGATGGGATATGATGAAGAAACTATAGTATTCGATCCGACCGTTGTGCGGGGAATGGACTACTATACAGGTCCGGTTTTTGAGGCAAACTTGACATTTGAATTTAAAGATGAAAAAGGTCAAAATAAGGATTTTGGAAGCATTGCAGGAGGGGGAAGATACGACGATCTGATAGAGCGATTCACCGGACAGAAAGTACCGGCTACAGGAATTTCCATCGGAGTTGACAGGCTACTTTCAGCGCTTTCGTTTTTAAATAAAAATGAAAAAAACTTAGGCGACGCACCCGTTGTAGTCACCGTGATGGACAAAGACAAAATAGGTGAATATATCAAGATGACAAATGAGTTGAGAGACGCGAATATAGCAGCGGAGATCTTTCTCGGCAGTGGCGGATTCAACAAGCAAATGAAATATGCCGACAAGCGGGGTGCGGCGATAGCCGTCATCGCCGGTTCTGATGAATTTGAAAAGGATCAGGTTACCATTAAAGACCTGATGTTAGGGAAAGAGCTCTCCGAAAATATCCAAGAAAGAGAAGAGTGGTTGAAGGAACAGCCTTCTCAGGTTACGGTCCCACGTTCAGATCTTCTGAAAACTGTAAAAGAGATAATTTCCCGATATAGAAAGTGAGTGATTTTTCCATAAAAACATTAATAGTCATTGGTGAAAATGTTTCCTCCCCGGTTGTTTTAAGTCATTCCCCTGAGAAAAAGTTAACCTTACCGCAACTTATTGCCATTTCCTGTGGAGACGATAATGGCAACGTTGCCGAAGTTGAATTAGATAACGAGAGTATCGCCCGCTGTCAAAGAAGCGCGGATTATATCGACAGAGCGGTTTTGACCGCAGCAGAACTTTCAAAAAACATTGTTGATAACAGCGAGATCGACTATAAACAATTGATATACGGGGTCAATACAGGCTTCGGAAATAATAAGGACAAGCCTGTTAAAAGCTATGAAGAAGCTTGTCTTCTTTCCGAAAATCTGATTTATAGTCATCTCAGCGCTGTCGGTGATCCACTCCCTACCGAAGTCGTTCGCGCCACTATGGTCATCCGTCTTAGGGCATTCATTGAGGGTCGTTCCGGTGTCAGGCCTGAATTGATTTTTCTGCTGAGGGATATGATAAACAATTGCGTTCATCCGCTGATTCCTTCTCAGGGGAGTCTCGGTTCAAGCGGAGACCTCTGTCAGCTCGCTCATCTTGCGGCGGTTATGATTGGCGGAGGTAAAGCATGGCACGATCCTGAGTTCCCTAAAAATGGAGCTGATAAAAGCAATCTTATTAAGGGAATCGATGCGTTAAATTCGGCAGGTTTATCTATTCCCTCTATCCCTGAAAACCTTAAGAAAACCGGCAGTAGTGAGATCCATCTTGCGCCGAAGGAGGGTCTGGCTCTTACAAATGGAGCTACTGTTTCGGCTGCTATCATGGCTCTGTCAGTATTTGAATCATCTGTTTTGCTTAAAACCGCTAACATTATCGGCTCCTTCGCATTGCAATCTTTAGGCGGATTCAGCAGAGCCTTTGATGAGAAAGTCCAGAACGCACGTCCATACGGTGGACAGAGAAGCGTTGCGAAAGATATCAATTCTTATCTTAGCGACTCGAATCTTGTTAATGCCGCCGCATTAGGGCATCACCAACAGGATGAATATTCTATCCGCGCTATTCCGCAGGTTCATGGCGCAGCACTGAACGCTTTGAAACATACTAAAGAACTGATCGAAATTGAAATAAACTCAGCTACCGATAACCCTCTGATATTTATAGAAGATGACGACAAACCGGATATCAAATTCAATGAGACAGAAGTAAGTGATTGGGAGACATACTCAGCGGCAAATTTTCATGGAGAACCTGTCGGTCTGGCGGCTGATTATCTGAAAATAGCCATCGCTGAATTAGGAAGCATTTCAGAAAGAAGGATGCAGCTGCTTTTGGACCCGAAAAATAACAGAGGAATGCCGGCAAATCTTTCTACCGGCAAAGGCGGACTTGATTCGGGAATGATGCTTTACCAGTACACTGCCGCAAGTCTCGTTTCAGAAAATAAGATACTCTGCCATCCCTCTTCAGTAGACAGCATTCCGACATCTGCCAACATCGAAGACCATAACGCCATGTCGACAACTGCTGCAAGGTATCTTAGGCAGGTGCTGCAAAATGTCACAAAAGTGTTAGGGGCGGAGCTTCTTGTAGCCCTGCAAGCTCTTGAACTTAGGGTGAGTAACGATTATCCTCTGACCTCCCATAGCGGCTTAAAGATCGATGGAATATTCAGTCTGAATCCTGTTGCCGAAAGAGTTCATAGTCTGATTCGGCATGGCACAAAAGACTTAAACGGCATCATGTTCATATCCACGGATGCGGATTTCTACGAGCATCCCCCGGGTGAGGCAATAGAACTGGCTGCACAGTATATTCATAAAGGATTGGTACTGCTTGAAGCAGAAAAAAATATCAGTTAGGTATCTAAAACTATAGAGTATTTTTCTTTTAAGTAATCTAACAACCTCTCCTGAATATCATCTCTTACTTTTCTGAAAATTTTTACTATTTCTTCATCGCTTCCAACGGCGGAAGCGGGGTCTTCAAATCTAAGATGAGCAATTTCTGTAGTGCCCGGAAAAACGGGACAGCTCTCTTTTGCATCATCGCACAGTGTAACGACCAGATCAAACTCTTCGGAAATAAATTTTTCAACACTTTTTGAGCTTTGAGCGGTAATATCGATACCTAATTCCGCCATCGCCTTTATAGCATGAATACTGATTCCTTTCGGTTTTGTGCCCGCGGAATAAACATCAAAATAATCACCAAAGTGATGGCGAGTGAAACCTTCAGCCATTTGACTCCTGCACGAATTCCCAGTACATAAGAAAAGTAATCGTTTTTTCACAGTGTTTAATATAAATGAATTAAGAGAAAAAGATAAACAATTAGGTCAATACTTTTTCAATAGCGCTTTTAAGGATTTCAATTTGGAACGGTTTTTCTAAAAATGAATCAAATCCGTATTTTGTATGATCTTCCTTTATCTCTTCGGGTAATTCTCCGCTTATAACAATAGCTTTAACGTTTGGATCAAATTCTCTTATCGTACCGATAGTCTCTATACCGCCTATACCTCTATCGATAATCAGATCGACTAAGATCAGGTCGAAACCATTCCCTTTTTTCATCTCTTCCTTATAAACACTGATCGCTTCTGCGCCATCCTTTGTTAATTCGACCTCAAAATCAAGTTGCTCCAATAATCTTTTTAATAACTTTAACAGACTAACGTTATCATCCATTATTAAAATCTTTTTTATCTTTTTTTGCATCTTTATATCCGAACATATTTGTTCTACGTCATTTAACTTACTTATCGGCGCATTGTTAAGTTATCTTTACCAAATTTATTAATAAATCTTTTTCTCACTTCCGCTTGTCACTCAACTACATTTATTCTATTTTTTGTGATGAACTATAATTCGGCAGATGTTCCGTCAAAATTCAGAGCAGATATTTATCTGTTGGGAATCACAATTATATGGG
>SORU01000018.1 GCA_004402915.1 Fidelibacterota bacterium MT.SAG.2 | reverse complement strand
GCCCTATTTGCAAGAAGAGCATATTCGAAGGGTACGCCTTTAGGTTGGTTCTGATTAAAACGGGTCGGCAGATAAAATATCCACCGACCCGTTTTTAACTAATACACTTTTCTTAGATGATTAATCTACCCTAAGCATTTCTGCCATTTTCCAGCAGTGTCCCCAAGTAAAAATATCAACCGCACCGAGTTTATCACCCCATTTGACTACCGTAGAATCTGTGCACATGTCGGCTACTTCATTTAGATACGTATCAAAAAGCAACCATGGATTAGCCCAGCCGGTTTTTCCGGCTACTGCCATAAAGTCAACTGTTTGCAGTGCGTGAGCCGCATTTCCCACTAAATCGTTCATATATTCTTTTTGGGTTTCAACGTCTGCTCTATTGCCCAATCGCGTTAGGTGACCGCTTATAAGAATCTCAAAATCAAACGAGAGAACTTCGTCGTGAGCGGCTATGTAGCCCGGAACATTTTCTGTGATCGCCAAATATTTGAATGGCGTCCATCCAGGGAATATGACATCTATAAACATAAGCACCTTCTGCTTTGGAGCGTAAATATAAATGTTTCCGGCAATATGATTTTCACCTCTGTAGCTGAGCTCAAGTTTTTGATTTCCTACCTCGAGTGTATAGCTATCAGAAAATGTAACGGTCGGAACCGGAACAGGTGAACCGCCTAAAAAGGCTCCGAACGGAGCTACTCTGCTGCCTCCTTCTTGGCTTGATAACCTTTTAGCGGTTTCCTCATGCGCTATATAAACAGCATCCGGAGGATACATACTTGCCGCCGCTATATGATCGGCGTGTGAATGGCTATAAATTACATGCGTGATAGCTTCGTCTGTCACTTCGGCTATTGCCGCTAAGACCTTATCACCGATTGTTGGTGGAGCATCGACCACGATTACACCCTCACCTGTAGTCAGAAACATTACGTGATACATCCCTTCTGTCACGTAATATAGCCCATCGCTTAATTCCTCAACGTAATATCCCTTCTCCTGATCAATTTCATATGTACCGTAAGCGGCTGCCGGTACAGGGTGAGCCGTGATCATCTCCTGAACCATAGGCGCGGAATCCTCTGCAATCATAGCATCAGAATTGGACATCGTCTCTGCGGACTTGCAACCGATCATACCGGCTATAATGGCAATGACCAGCAACGGAAAGATCAAGCTGCGGAATTTCTCTTTATTTAGTATCATCATTCTCCTTTATTTGCTTGTATTAAAAAACAAACAATAAAATATGTCCTTGTGGTCTTGAAACCTATTGTAATTTATAAAATATATATTGGGGTCGCAGAATTGTTTATTGTTCAAACAACCGCAAGTTCGCAAAGTTTTTCTTTGACAAGTGTAACAAGTTGCTCTGTGGAACTGATCTTTTCTAAATCTTTTCCTTTCAGGATCACAATCTGTCTTTCATCGTTCAACGCCGATGATATTTGTTGCCGCACCAATGCCCTCTCTTCATCATCTTCTACCAATCCGTTCATAGCAACCAATATTCCGAAAGACAATCCCCTCTCTATTAGCCGGTTGATGAACCAATTGATATGCTCCGAATCTATCTGTTCAAGCCAGCGGTGAGCGCCTATTGATAATATGTTTGGAAGAAAGTAAAAGCCGTTTAATTTTTGGTCATTCCAAATTATTATGTCAATATCTTTATCATCAAATTCCCTATCTTCATTCCGCTTTGTGATTGACAAACCGGGTATCTTTTTAAATAAACTGCATAACAGCTCTTCTAACGCGAATCCTTGTTCATTCCGCGATCTGCTTTTTCTAATTACGCTTAAGAATTGGAGTATACGAGTGTGGGAAATAGTCGGCATCAGATCTGATTAATTAATATGGCCTGATGCCGCTTTCAGAGATTTTACAATATCTACTAAATTTCTTTCTTCAAATTTTTCTAAAAACTTGGGAACGGGCATGTGCATAACATATTCGGGAAACTGCTTCCACACATCAGAACCTTCCTCCGGACCCTTTAAATAAAGCAGTAAAAGCCAGCCTGCATTTGAGCTTTCCAAGTATGAATCCAGCTGGTTTGCAAGCCTTGTAATGCTTGTCGAACCGCTTATAGTTTGTTTTACCTCAATTAATAAGGGATTTCCGACGCTGCCTTCCAATTCATCCGCCCAAACTGCCATGTCAGCTCCCGAATCCCAATATTTCGATCTCACTAATACATCTACTCCGCTTGAACCTATAGCCTGTATCACGGCGTTTTCAGGATGAGCTCCCCATTTGCTTTCCGGTTTTGTGATCTCTGCAAGGAGATTCTTCGCAATCTTTCCAATCGGTTTATTTATTTTGACTTTAACTTGAGTACCGTCCCGTTCAATTTCCGGAGCATTTATCACTTGGTCAATTACAAATTCTATTGCTTCCTTATTATCCATCGAAACACGCATATACAGTGACCCTTTGATACTTTTCACGTTGTTTTTAAACGACGGAGATGCAAAAATCAAAGATCTGCTACCGGTTCCGTTCGCTACTCCCATTTCATAATAAACGTTTGAATTGTCAACCCCGGCTTTAAGTACACCTATGAAGAAATCTGACGAGACAATAGCGTTCACTAAATTTTTATCTAACGAAGCATCTGAAATTTCATCTTCTTGTCCGACTCGCGCAACCAATCCTCTTTCATTGAGTACATTCTGAAGAATTGTTGTATCAGCTCCTGCCGGTGCGGAGATAAAACACGTTCTTCGGGTCATTCTGAATTTCAATAGTTATCCAAATAAATATGTAACAGTCATATTAATTTATCTTTTTCGGGTATCTATCAATCAATGAACGCCTAACAGTTTATTATTTTGGAGCTATCTGAAATATATTAGGCTTATATCGTTGAAAAATCAAGGAAAAATGAATTTACTCATTCAAATTTGATATATCATACCGCTGCCATGAAATTAGCTCAGGCTTGAATAATACTCTTGTAATATTTTCAATACTTCAGGTCTGCTGAAATATTCGGGCACTTCCTCTCCGCTAGCTAACAATTCTCGTAATTTCGTTCCGGACAGCATAAGTCTGTCTTCGGCATCGTGCGGGCATGTTTTTGTCGAGGACATGCTATTGCATTTGTAGCAGTAAAATGTCCAGTCGATAGGGAAGGTTACAATTTTTAATGCGTTTTCGGGTATTTGCAGGAATATATCTTGAGCGTCAAATGCGCCATAATAGCTTCCCACTCCCGCATGATCTCTACCGATGATCATATGTGTGCATCCGTAATTTTGCCTGAACAGCGCATGAAGCAGCGCCTCTCTAGGCCCTGCATACCGCATATCAAGCGGATATCCTCCAACCAATACGGTTCCTTTTTTAAAATAATTATCCGCAAGAATCTGAATACAGCTGTTCCGCACATCTGCCGGAATATCACCCTCTTTAAGATTGCCCACCAATTGGTGTATATAAATTCCATCCGATACTTCCAACGCTATCTTCGCTAAATATTCATGTGAGCGATGCATCGGGTTTCTTAATTGAAGGCAGGCGATCCGCTTCCAACCATTGTCGCTGAATATTTTTCTGCTTTCATCCGGCTTATGGTATATCCCGGCAAATTTATCGGGAAATTCCCCTTCGCTAAGAACTTTTACCGATCCGCCTAAATTCACCTTTTTTTGCTCAAGCACCATTTTTACGCCGGGATGATTTTCATCATCCGTTTTATAAACTTCATTACATTCAAGCTGTTTATCAATTGAATATTTTTCTGCAACTTTCATTGTAGCCCGGACTTCATCCGACTCGCTGCTATAAAGAGCTATTTCATCCCCCTCATTTATCGAGGCAGCATCTTCTTCACTTACCGAGAGCGTTATTGGGATGGGCCAAAAGGTGCCGTCTGCCTTTTTCATCTCCGTAACTACTCCATTCCAATCATCACGCCCCATAAATCCCTTGAGCGGAGTGAACCCGCCGATGCCGAGCATAATCAAATCGCCCGCCTCTCTGTTTGTTATCTCAATTCTCTTCATCGATTTTGAACGTTCTATTTCGCCATTCTTCTCATCTCCTGAAAGTATTAATGCTACCAATTCGTCACTTCCATGCGGTTTAATTAATCCGTCACTGCTCATTTATATTTTGTACTCCTATTCGATATTTTCTATTATTGATTTAAACTTCGCCAACCGTTTCTTTCTATCCTGTGCGAATCTTTTTATCCCCTCATATATATGCTCCTGCGATAGATGCGCTTCTTCCATTACCTCTTCTACTGATCCGCCGGTTCTCCACCTATTATCAAAATCAGCCGACAATGAATATTCTTTCGTGATTTCTCCGCCTGACCA
The DNA here is from genome assembly GCA_004402915.1 of Fidelibacterota bacterium MT.SAG.2. GTDB lineage: Bacteria > Fidelibacterota > SORT01 > SORT01 > SORT01 > SORT01. The sequence goes on along the minus strand of SORU01000018.1, from coordinate 27,320 downwards.
ATCCGACATATTGCCTATCGAACCGTTCGTGATTATCATACTGTCAGCCCTGTCCGATGCGGAGAATATCTTATTTTTATATTCTTCGGTCTGCAGATTGAAAAGTTCAAGACTTGTCGCGGAGAGTATTTTTACGTTTATCTTTTCTTGATGAATTCGTGGTAATACTTTGATCAAATTAGCCGTGGTGATCGTTCCTCTTATTACTACAACCCCCATTTTCGGTTTACTATTATCATAATCTTTGATCAAATATGCACCGCGCGCAGCGGCAAAATGACTCTCCATGCCGAGGGCTTTTCTGTCGGGAATTTCTACCCCCGGTCGTGTTAAATGTAAGGCAATTATAGGAGCTTCACATTTAAAAGCGGCTCCCAAAACAACCGGCACTTCATTATGCTCCCAAGGATGTAAATCAATTACCTGACCTTTGGGAAAAAGCTGTGTCACTCCGGTAGCGAATATTCCGAAATGAGTTCTCGAGTCTTCAGCCGTTTCCGGTCCCGAGTGACCGGCGATCCAAAGCACCTTTCCCAATTTTATGGGCGAATCTTGTGCCAATTGGCTGAATAGCCTCATCGGTCCATATTTGAGGTAGCTGAATGAGCCATAGGTCGAACATGCTCCAAAATAGCCTATATATTTTTCGAAAGGTTTGGAAGAAAAATTCACCGAAGCTAGTCCGGCAACTATTCCTGAATTGGTAAATTCAGTAATCTCCTGAGGAAGCAGCGCCCCGCCCGGATTTTCATCTCTTTCATATCTCCCATACCCTTCAAATCCACCCCACGGCTTCGCGAATCCGGAAATATTAGTCGAATCAGCTAAATCAGCCGAAACTGCCAAAAACAAGGGGCGGTCATATTTCTTTTTAGAAAGCGCGTTTACGTATGCTCCCCATTTAGAAAGACCTGCTCTATTCGGCCCAATCTCCCCCGGTTTGAGGTACATTTCTTCAGGGTAGTTTTCAAAATCGGTCAGAGACGGATCTTCATCCGGGTTTCCATCTGTACCAAAATTTAATTCCATATTTTCCGGTAATGAATCTCCAATCTCAACAAGTCTGTCAGCTAAATAATCCCTTAACTCTTTATCTTGATTGAAAAGGTCGAACATCCGCTTGAGATTCTCACTTGATTGAGCCATCAACGATTCCTGGCTTTCCGGTATCGCTTCTCCTTCACCACTGAATTCTATTCCATATTTTTCTTTTAATGGATTCAATGTCTGCCAAAAGAGTTCATGGTTTACAGGATGAGGAGAGCCATGCGACTTGTTATCAAATTTGAGGTATCCTCGACCTTTTCTGGTTTTAACCCATACCATCTTCGGAGAATTATCGTCTTTGTCGTTAGCCGCCGATAAAAGAGCTTTCGTTACCGGCGCCCACTCAGAGCCATCCTCAGTCCCATAGACATTCCAACCATATGGTTTGAACCAATCTTCAGGAGTGCCATGAACCACCGAACTGATAGATTGATCGTCTATGCCATAATCATTCCAGTCTACAACCCATATAAGATTTCCTACGCCTAAGCCCCATGCTGAGTTCTTTGATTCATGACTTGCGCCTGCTGTCAATCCGCCTTCACCCTCAAAAGCAAAGACCCTGACACCCTTAGCGCCTGCATGTTTCAGGGCGATTGCCTGACCTACGCTCGGAGGACCACCATGACCTGATGGTCCTGTGTTAGCCTTATAAAAGAGTGTTTTGCCATCACTTTCGGCGTGACCCGGGAGTCCTCCGCTGCGGCGAAGCTTCAATAAATCTTCCCAGACTAATTGTCTAATCTCTGCGTCAGGCACCGAATATTTCGCATCTTTCGTTTCCTCGTATTTATTACGCAACGCTTCATTAAATACAGCAAGTGTTGCGTAAATTAGAGGTGTTGTGTGCCCTGCCATGAGTATAAATTTATCCCCAAAAGGATGCTCCGGTCTACGGATATCCCACCGCATCACTCCCCCGAGCAGGGTAACTACAAGAGCATGAACCTTCGAGCGTGATCCTCCCGGATGACCGCTCTGGCGATAGTTGAGCATGATAGAGATGCAACCATCTATCAAGTCTTTAATCTTCTCCCAATGATCAAAATTCTTTGATTGAGCTTCTATCAATGTTTCAAATTTGTTCAAATTCATTACCCATTCCAAAAAAATTCCTTTTTATTAAAACGTTAGAATCTACTTTGATGTTGACGATTTTACAATCAAATAATTATCTATTTAATTTCGGGAACATTTTTCTTTTCTTTCAGTAAACTATAGAAAATGACACCTGTTTTAAGACAGCGTAAAATAACCTGAAAATCTTAATTGCGGAACAAATTTGTTTCGTTAACAATTAATTCCTCTTGAAGATTATGGTTATGATTAGTAGCTTAATTTGTTAAGTTATTACTATTAACGATAATTAATTACGGATATTGATTCTTGGAAAACTATAGACTACTTTGGAAATATCGGAAAAAGTTAATCATAAATTTTTTTGTAACGGCGATAGTCATTGCCGGCATTACACTTATTTTACCCAAATCATATCGCGCAACGGCTGTTGTGGTTCCACCTGCTGATCAAGGAGGATTAGAGTCCCTGTCACTCCTTTCCAACCTACCTGGCAATCTATTAGGACAGGGGACAGACCAAATCAGCATGTTTCGTGCTATACTGGAAAGCAGAACTATATTTACTAATATATCAATTAAGTATCATCTTGAGAACTTATACAACACTGAAAATATTGAAGAAACTATAGATGATTTAGCAGAAAATAGTGATTTTGAAGTTACGGAAGAGGGAACTATAAAGATAAGCGTTAGCGTTAGTACTCCATTTTTATCTGATTCTACCAATGACGACAATGCGAGAAAACTTTCCGCCGTTCTGACAAATGAGTTTGTCACACAGCTTGATGCTATAAACCGCAAACTCACCAGTCAACAGAGCCGCAGCAACAGAGAATTTATTGAAAAGCGCTACAATGAGGTAAAATTAAACCTAGCTGAAGCTGAAGATTCTTATATGGATTTTCAGGAAAAATATGGAATTATAGCTCTATCAGAACAAGTGGAGGCAGCAATCGGGATTGCAGCGGATTATGAATCGGAACTCGGTATTTCTGAAATTAAATACAATGTCATGAGGCATTCACTTGGCGATAACCACCCTGAAGTCCAGCTCGCCAAATTGAATATTGATCTCCTAAGGAAAAAGATTCAATCCATCTTGGGATTCTCCAATTCCTTTGTTCTCGATTCCACCTTTACAAAAAAATTGTTTCCGCTTTTTTCCGACATTCCTCATCTCGGTAAAAAATTTATCCGGGTTGAAAGAGACCTTGAAGTTCAGAGTTTGATTTACGAATTCATCACGCAAGAATTTGAACGTGCAAAAATTGAAGAGGCACGCGATATGCCTACTGTCCAAGTTATTGATCTAGCAATACCACCAATCCAAAAACACAGACCCCGTAGATCTCTTTTGGTTCTTTTTGCGACCTTCTTAAGTTCAATTACTTACGTTGCAATTATATTGGGCAAATTCTCAGTTAAAGAATTTTTTCATTATATAAAAAACTAATCTTTTGTACGAGAGCAACCTATTCGCAATATTAATATTCATTCAGAAAAATAGATTGTTTCCATGGCCCGCTACTTAATTGTTATAAACCCCTGATGCAATTACCACTGAAACCAAGTAATCATAATTAAGCGCACAGCGTTTATATTGTTACTGTTGACTATTGCTAATCGTATTTTTGGTATTGGCAGAGAAATTATTATTGCCCAATCGTTTGGGGTCGGGAAGACCCTTGATATTTACTTACTCGCCCTCACCATCCCCTCTTTGCTTATAACTCTTTTTATTTATTCTTATCCTTCGGCGATGATCCCTATCTTTTTCCGAAATAAAGAAGAACGTGGGGATGATTATGCGAACCAATGTGGGTTGAATATTTTCAATTCGTGGATATTTTTTCTGCTGCTATTATGCTCCATCCTTTATTTGTTCTCCGGATCATTAATGAGAACTCTTTATTCACAATTACCTAAAGTCGAAATCATCCAAGTCAGCCAGCTCTTTCGTTATCTGATTATTGCTGTATTCGCCGGTGGGATATTTGCATCGTTTCGTTCTTATTTTCACACACAAAAAAAATTCATTCTGCCCTCCATTGCTCCGTTTGCGTCAAATATTTCAATTATACTTTTTGTTATTCTACTAAGCGGAACATATGGAAACAAATCAATTACATGGGGATATATTTTAGGGTTTATTTTTCAGTCTTTAATGCTAATCGCTTTTCTTGGTGGGCGAAAATCGGGCTTTTCGATTCGGTTTCCCGAATTCAACGAGGAAGTTAAGCGGGTGGGCTCAGCCCTGATAGTGGTATTCGGGATTGAAAGTTTTCTTTTATTCTTTACCATGATTGATAGAGTCCTCGCCAGTGGATTAACCGCTGGAAGTATATCTGCTCTCTCTTATTCTAATACAATTCTTGATGCCCCTATAGCCTTTGTTGGCCTATCTATTGGCGTAGTAGTTTTACCCCTTTTTAGTGAATTAAGCGTTAAGGAGGATTTGAATTTATTCAACCTTCAAATACGGAAAGTTTTTGCTGCTGTCCTTATATTCATTATCCCCGTGATGTTTGTAATTCTATTTGGATCAGAACAAATTGTCAGATTATTATATGAAAGAGGCAGATTTGATTCCGATGCCACGGCCATCACTGCCTCCGCTCTGAGATATTTTTCTATTGGTCTTCTGGCTAGAGTATTTCATATTATTCTCACACGTATTTACTATGCATTAGAATTTCGACGCATTCTGTTATGGGTGGCTTTGGCAAGCATCGTGATAAAATTAGCTTTCTCTATTATTCTCGTTGATAGCTACGAAATAAATGGCTTGGCTTTGGCTACAAGTTTGACTTTTATTATTATAGTAACTTTTTTATTATGGCATCTTAAATGGAAAACAGGCATACATTATTTCAAACCCGGCATTTGATTCGGGTATTCCCACTACTGATAGCTTTAATAGCTGTTATTTTGATCTCATTGATCGGGTGGCTTGTAGGGTTATTATTTTTATTAATGATTTCAATCTATCTTATTATAAGACTAAACCCTGAAGTTATTTTTCCCTTTTCAATTATTATGCTTTCGATAGGCGCCCAATTACCGGCCGAAATTGGTCAATTGGTTAGCATGACTTTTTCCTTTATTATTTTGATTTATTGGTTTTTTTGGAGAATCTCAACAGGATTTAAACTAATGCCCCTTGACAGAACATTAACAACTTTTATTCTGTTCACCATTATATGGCTTATTATGAGTTCTCTTCTTTCATCTCATTTTACTCTGGGTATTTATGTAACGTTTAGACAAATTATTTTCTTTTTAATGATATATATTATCTACGACTGGCTTCGCACTAAAACTCAGATTCGGATGATGTTTAATTCTTTCGCCATTATGGGAGTAATCCTAAGCATGTTCATATTATTCGGATTTGCTCAGGCGGGCTTTGAGGTTATATCTATAGATCAGTTCATCGTGCCAATTCGTTATACTTTTTTTAATATAAACCCTAACGCCCTGGGAACAAATCTATTATACTCCGTCCCCGTCGTCGCGGCAATGCTTATTTATAATCTCGTGGATCTGAAAAAACCAATTCTTATCCTGATGTTTTCCATTACTTTAGGTGCATTATTTCTTACATTCTCCCGTGCTTCATGGCTTGGTGTAGCTGTTTCATTAATTCTTATTCTTTTTACAACTAAATATGGAAGATGGTTTTTGGGGGTTTCATTCATTATATCATTTCTTATTGGGGTAGTGTCAGAGGATTTACGAAATCTATTGGAAATTCTATTACGATTTGAACATGGCTTGAGCCACAGAGATATTTTATGGAAGGCTGCATGGGAAATGTTTTCGGAAAATCCCGTCTTCGGCACTGGACCTTGGACGTACAGGTATTACATGTTTAGTCTTTCAAGGGTAATTCCCGGCTCATGGTCAGCAGATGTAATATTGGGTTTAAAAAGCGCCCATAATCTCTATCTGACCAAAGCAGCCGAAATGGGTATCGGTGGAATTATAACATCTTTAGGAATTTATCTAATTTTTGCGCATCGGCTGATTGCCACCTTTAAAACTACAAGTGATCCTTACTTCAGAGGAATACTGTTCGCCTTCAGCGCCATATTAGCTGGTTCTTTTGCAAGGTCTATGTTCGAAGTGAGTGGATTTCTCTTTTTGTGGACAACTCTTATTATGGTTACGAGAATAGGTCAAATTAACAAAGGTCATAACGATTCTTTTAGTCAGGTTCCACCCTTACCGTCATTGAATAATAGAGTAAATAGTTGAACATTCAGATAATTCATTTTACTACGGGCGAATGGGACAGCTATCACCGCAAGGAAATGCTTAAAACCCGGAAATCGGTGCAGTTGGACCAATCATAACAAATGCCGAAGGCAAAATTAGCTTAACTATGAGTAAATTTCCCAGCTTATTTCTTCTTCTACTTGAAACTCTAAGTTTTAAAAATGCCTTAAGAAAATATTCTTTATCAAAAACTCAACGGAAATCTTTGTCAAATAAAACCGAATTTGAGGTGGACTGGATCTCTGGAGGATGCTTGATGGTGAGAACTGAAACATATAATCTTATTGGAGGACTCGACGAAAAGTATCATCTTTTCAGTGAGGACGTTGATTTCTGTCTGCGCTTAAATCAAACTACCTGGAAAATCTTTTGTTTACCGCAAACAAGAATTATTCACTTAGGCGGGGTTTCTACTAGTAGAAAGTATTTCACTCTCGTCTCAAATAGATATAAAAGTCGATTAATTTATTGTAAGAAACATTTTAAGGGCGGAAAGCTGCTAACTTATCACATTATTACTATAATAGGTTTAATTTCCAGAATTATAGGAACTATATTATTGATTAAAATGAAACGAAAAGAAAAAATTGCCAGGCTTCGTGCCTATTTAAAGGCTACACGCTTATGGATGGGAATATCAAGTGATGCACCAAACAATCAAACATGAACAATCTTAATGTTAGAATATACTTATTTTACTTTTACATCAATCCTCATAATCACTATAATTTGATGTTTCTTCACAACCAATAAAATTTAACATCAAAGCGTATCCAACTGATGACACCGAACGAAAATTCTAATAAGATGAATTTCAAGTCATTTGATTTAGTGAAAATCTGATGAAAATCTGTTATCTCGCAGACGCTGGAAGTATTCACACGCAGAAATGGGCTATTCATTTTGCATCAAAAGGAAATGAGATTCATATTATTTCATTCAGGGATGCAAATTTAGATGGAGTAAAGGTTCATTATATTGACTCGTCCGGATCTATCAACACCAGCCCATCTGCTTCAATATTCTCAAAATTGGGATATGTTTTGTGGAGTAGACATATTAAAAAATTAATCAATCGCATAAATCCGGATATTCTGCATGCCCATTGGGCTTCATCATATGGTTTCCTGGCAGCTCTCTCTGGATTTCATCTATTTATTCTATCGGTTTGGGGAAGTGACATTTCCATATTTCCTAAAAAGTTATGGATCACAAAAAAAATACTTGAATTCAGTTTGAATAGAGCAGACATTGTGACCGCTACAAGTAGTGCCTTGGCAGAAGATACAAAGAATTATATCGATGGTAACAAACAAGTACATGTTATACCTTTCGGCGTTAATATAAATCAATTTACTTCTGTTAAGAAGGATTACCGGATAGACGATTTTTGCGTTGGAATTGTTAAAAATCTTGAAAAGAATTACGGAATTGAATTCTTAATACGAGCCGTTGAAATTGTTATAAAGAAAGGACACAAATGCCGTTTGATAATTGTAGGTGATGGTAGTTTGAGAAAAAAATTAGTTCAGCTTTGTGATGAGATCCGGATATCAGATTTTGTTACTTTTACCGGAAAGATACCAAATCATATGGTTGTCTCTCACCTGCACTCATTTGACGTATTTGTTGTTCCATCTCTTTCTGAATCATTTGGTGTTTCGGCTCTCGAAGCATCCTCATGTGGTATCCCTGTAATAGCATCTGATATTGGAGGATTACCCGAAGTTATTGTTGACGGTGAAACCGGCTACTTGATTCCGCCACGAAATGAAGCGGCAATTGCCGAGAAGATAATCAAGTTGATTGAGGAACCTGAACTCCGTCAAAATCTTGGTACTAACGGCAGGAAATTTGTGCTTGATAATTATGAATGGAATTCATGTGCAATAAAAATGGAAGAGATTTACGAACGAATCCTTAAGTAGCTAAAGATTTCAATTATTAAGAATTATTTTAGTACCTCTTTTAGGGCCTTAGAAAAATTTTCGATTATAACAGATTTTTTATAATTATTCCTTACGAATTCTCTTCCCGCAATTCCCATCTGGGACATTTTATTTTCATTGTTCGATAGTAACAATATCGTGTCAACCAACTCTTCATGGCATTCCGGTTCGATGCAAATTCCACCTCCGGATTTTTCCAATAGTGTTTTAGCTTCTCCTTGTACGGATAGAATTATAGGTTTTCCGCGTGCCATATATTCAAACATTTTAGAGGGCATCGCATGCTCAAATATAGGCAACCGTTGCAGCGGGACAACGCAGAGGCTTGCCATACTAATTATATGCGGCATATCGTTCCGCGGCTGTGATCCCAAAAAGGTAGTATTGGTTAATCCAAATTCTTTTGACATTTCAATCATTGCCGGTTTACAAATACCGTTTCCGACAAAAAGGAAATGTATTTTGTTCGATTCCCTTAACATGTCTGCTGCTTTTATGAGCGTATCCATCGCCTGTGCGATACCATGATTACCTGAAAAAAAAACGACAAATTTATCGTCAAGATTCGGTAAGCCGTCTATCGAAACATTTGATTCCTCGACTTCAAAAAAATCATCGGGGGCACCGTTTAACAGATCAATATATTTCTTGGGTTTATCTACCACGCCACTTATGTGTCCTCTAAACCCTGGAATTGCCAAACTAATCAAGTCTGCCCTGTTGTATAAAAATTTCTCAAGTTTTTTAAGAAGAAAAACCACCAAACCGGATTTCATCTGTGTCAAACTTATGATCGAAGCCGGCCAAAGATCACGTATATCAAGAACGAATTTTGCTCCCTTAATCCTGCTTATAAACCATGCGGACAACGCTGTGAGTGGTGATGGGGATGTACCCATAACTATATCGGCCGCCGGTAACCGAAAGCTGTTAATTAATGTTCCGAGAAAAAATGAGCCGTAAAATATTGCTCTTTCGGTAAAATTCCTTCTCTTTGTCGGCAATACAAAAGACCTAAAAATTTGAGCCTTACCGACTTTTTCTTTCTGTAGAAACCTAAAAGAGTAACCCTCTGTTATTCTCCCCTCCGGATAGTTCGGTATTTCTGTTAATACTGTAACTTCATAATTACCGAGGGAAAGATGCTTTGACAAGTCACCCATTCTACTCGCTGCCGCTCCGGTTTCCGGGGGAAAATATTGAGATACTATTATTATCTTTTTTTTTCTATCGCTCAATAGGTTTTAGGTTTTAGGAATAAGAATTTAGATTCCATCAGCACATAGTTCTAATTTATTTTTATTTAGGTTAATGTCAAGAAAATGCTGTTTGAGTAAGTCTAATTTAACAACGCTATTGTCCAAGAAGCGTTTAATCTGAAATTTAACTAAGATAATTCTGATGATAATATACTGACAATCTCGGTTGCTGTATTTCCGCTTCCGTATAAATCCGGATGCGGCAGTAATCTTATTTCATCTGATCTTTCTGCAACTGATAAAATAATCTCTTTATCACTGTTTGCAACTGTGTTCCAACCTGCATCTACTGTTTCTGTCCATTCTGTTTCCTTCCTAAGCGTAACGCATGGTACCCGCAAATAATATGCTTCCTTTTGAACACCACCAGAATCGGTCAGCACAGACTTTGAGCTTTGCATCAATTGCAACATATCTAAATAACCAACTGGTTCTAATATTTTGATGTTATCTGAAACTTTTAGAGAAAATTCTTCCATCCGTCTTTTTGTCCGAGGGTGAAGCGGTAGGATAACTTTTTTATCCAATTCAGAGAAAGCGTGAAAGATAGATTTGAGCTGAAATTTGTCATCAGTGTTTTCTGGGCGATGAACTGTAGCAAGATAGAATTCATTTTTTTCAATATCTTGGTCAACCAAAATAGACGAACTCTTATGTGCTTTCTCACTATATTTCAAAATAGAATCAAGCATTATATCACCGACTATATGAACGTTATCCGTGATACCTTCTCGCTTCAAGTTCTCGTTAGAAGACTCTGACGGAGTGAACAACCACCTTGAAATATGATCTGTCAGAAGGCGGTTAATTTCTTCAGGCATCTCACGATTGAAGCTTCGCAAACCGGCTTCCACATGAGCAATCGGGATATGGAGTTTTACCGCAGATAAAGCCCCTGCGAGCGTCGAGTTCGTATCGCCGTATACTAAAACCGCGTCGGGCCTCTCTTTTACGTATAGCTCCTCAAGGTACTTTAGCATAGCAGCCGTTTGGGCTCCGTGCCCCCCGCTCCCGACACCGAGATTATATTCAGGTTCGGGAATATCCAATTCATCAAAAAACCGCTGCGACATTCCGTGATCATAATGCTGACCTGTATGGATCATAATTTCTTCAAACTTCCCCCGAAGCACTGCGGATAACGGGCTGGCTTTAATAAATTGAGGACGAGCTCCAATTACCGAACAGATCTTTAACACTGATTAATTTGTAGCCTTATTTATTGATTGCTGCTTCTGGTTTAAAAACGTATATTTTCTTTTACAGTTTTTGCATTCCAGATTAGCATCTTGAACGGTCAGCCTATTTCCACATTCGCAAACCCATCCCGCTCTTGTAGCGGGCACTCCTACCATCAAGGCATAATCGGGCACATCTTTAGTCACCACTGCTCCTGCACCAACAAACGAGTGCTTACCGATAGTGTTGCCGCATACAATTGTTGAATTTGCTCCGAGTGAAGCGCCCTCTTTAACAATAGTTTTTTTATAATATTCGGCTCCTCTCTGAGGATATTTTGATCTTGGGTCTGAAATATTGGTGAATACCATTGAGGGACCGCAAAAAACAAAATCCTCCAATTCTACTCCCTCATAAACTGATACATTATTTTGTATCTTTACATTATTCCCAATCTTTACATTACTACCGATATTAACATTCTGACCAATTGAACAATTTTCACCTATAACTGAATTTGATTGCACATGAGAGAAGTGCCAAATTTTGGTTCCGTCGCCTAAAACGCATCCCTCATCCACATAACTTGATGGATGTACAAATGCCTTTTCATTCAGCTCGTTTGTTCTTGATTCGCCATTCGATTGATCAGCATCGGTGAGACTGGCTTGCGCTCTCTCAAGAACCTCTAATACTTCTATAGCATTCTTTCCATCTGATGTTTCCACGGGCGTACCGTTCAAGTGATCGGCAAAATATTTTAATTCATTTAACAGCGGCATTCCCTCGTCATAATTGATCGAAGTGGTTGGCCCGTCTCTTTTTATCGGTACTCCGCCTACAATGTCTATACCCTTTTCATAAAATTTAATATCCTTGTCTGCGTCTGAATCGGTGTAAGAAAGCATCCCCTTTGACCCTATCAAAACTAAACGATGTTCCTTAAATGGATGTAGCCAGCTGACAAAGATATGCCCGACTACATTCTCCGGATATTTCAATATGGTCATCGTTGTGTCGTGAAGATGCGACTGGGTATATGCTCCTCCTCTTGATATTACTTCGACAGGCTGATTGTTCGTCAGGTAGCCGAAAATGGAAATATCATGCGGGGCGAAGCTCCATAAAATGTTTTCCTCTGTTCGGACTGTTCCTAAATTCAACCGATTGCTATATATGTATTGTAGTTTTCCTATCTTCCCGGAATCCAAAACTTCCTTGATCTTTCGAATCGCGGGGTGAAAAAGTAAAAGATGTCCGACCATTAAATTCACTTTTGCATCTTTAGCTAGCCCGACCAATTCTTTCGCTTCCGAGAGTTTAAGTGAGAGAGGTTTTTCCACTAAGAGATGTTTTCCTTTTTGGATGATAGTTTTTGCAATATCATAATGTGTATCCGCGGGTGTGGCTACTGTAAATCCGTCATAATCTTGATTCAGCGCATCATCCAAACTTTCATGTGTGTTCACATCTTTATATTGAGAAAGAATTGTTTCCAATTCTTCTTTATTTGAATCAACCACTCCTCGTAAATAGCCTAATTCACTAAGTGTATTTATATGATTTTTTCCCCAATTACCAGCCCCGACCACACAGATTTTTTTATTCATAAATTTTTTTCTCAAATTATAACAATAATTTCTTTAAAGACCAATATCTCTCGGATAATATAACAAATTTAATAAAACTACGAAGTACATTTTAATTTGAAATTAAATCGGCTAAAGTATTTCTTCTATTAATTTTCAAATCGCATCAATTGAAATAGGTTTTTTTAAGATCCTTTTTGCCATTGAACTCTCTTCGTTAGGTACTATTTCTTGGCTGGAAATACCTGTTATTACAGCAGCAGGAATCCCAGGTTAAAGTTTCTCAATATTCCTTAGAAAATCCCAGCCATTCATATTTGGCATATTAATATCAGTCAGAATTATATCAATTTCTTCGTTCTTTAATATTCGCAGTCCTTCGCTGCCGTCTTCAGCAAGCGTTACTCTGTGCCCTTCATTGATGAGTAATCTTTTCATGACCCTCCTGTATACCGGTTCGTCGTCCACTACAAGAATGCTGATACTATTATCTTCTGTATCTTTATGTGTCAACAACATAATTAGTCCATATTTTACTAATAGATTTAGTTTTAGTTCCGTTATTTAGGTTTTTATTGACCTTCCGGGAATTACTATACATTGACAGACCTATAATTTATTTATATAATTATATTACTATTATATATAACAATTAATAAATAATTTCTAATACTTTGCTCTCGAAGTTACCCGATTTCCGATTATCACGGCTTGACTATCTATCTTGTTGCTAATTAGATTTCACATGGTTGTATGCCACCCTAGCTCAGTTGGTAGAGCAGCCGCCTCGTAAGCGGCAGGTCGTCGGTTCGACTCCGATGGGTGGCTCAAAATAAATCTACTTATTCTTCATGTTAGGGTTCTATAGGTCCCGCGCGAGTTGCTAATTGAAAACAATTAGAGTATTTTACCGTAACATTATTAGCTGCAAATAGTATGAACCTTTTTAAAGAAAAAGACCAAATGAACATTCAAACACCCCCTCCTCTTGCAGAGAGGCTGCGCCCTACAAAATTAGAAGAATTTTACGGTCATGAAAAATATCTCGGTAAGGGGAAATTGCTCCGTCGATTAATCGATAAAAATGAAATTGTCAGTCTCATCTTTTGGGGTCCCCCCGGTTCAGGAAAAACAACTTTAGCAAAAATAATCGCCCGTTCGGCAAACGCAAAACATTACCAGATATCTGCGGTCGACTCTGGAGTTAAAGAATTAAGAGAAATTATCAAATTGGCTGAAGCGAATAAATATAATGGGGTTTCCACTCTTTTATTTATCGACGAAATCCATCGTTTTAACAAAGCTCAGCAGGATGCTCTATTAGGAAGCGTTGAGCAAGGAGTATTGACGCTCATTGGCGCAACAACTGAAAATCCATCCTTTGAAGTAATTTCTCCACTGCTGTCCCGCACGAAAGTTATCAAACTTGAACCGCTCACAGAGAACGATATCAGGTCAATCCTGTCAAACGCAATTAAGAACGATGAATATTTGAAACCGCTAAACCTCCGAATCGATTCTGATGCCGAACAAACACTGATAAGATCGAGTGGCGGAGATGCCCGTAGATTGCTGAATACATTAGAAATATCGAGCCGACTCCTTGGTCAGAATTCCAATATATCAAATGATATCGTTAGCCAGGCTCTATTGTCCAACCATTTTGTTTACGACAAAAAGGGCGATGCTCATTACGATACCATTTCCGCATTTATCAAAAGTATTCGCGGCTCGGATCCGGATGCCGCTGTTTACTGGTTGGCGAGGATGCTTGAAGCCGGTGAAGACCCGAAATTCATAGCACGCAGAATGATCATACTTGCTTCTGAAGATATCGGAAACGCCGACCCATTTGCCCTTGTTTTAGCCGACAGCACCTTTGCCGCCATTGATAAACTCGGGATGCCAGAAGCTCGTATAGTGCTTTCTCAGGCGGCAACATATCTTGCAAGCACACACAAGAGCAACGCCTCATATCTTGCCATTGACAAAGCTATCAACACTGTTAAAAACGGAGACTCGTATCCCGTTCCCCTTCACTTAAGGAACGCTCCCACCCGACTTATGAAAGATGAGGGCTATTCGGATGGTTATCTCTATCCTCACGATTACGCCGGACACTTTTCAGACCAGAACTACCTTCCACCCGAGTTGAACGATACCCTGTTTTACGAACCAACAACAGAAGGACGAGAGAAAAAGTTTTTCGAGCGGCTTTCCGGTCTATGGAAAAAACACAAGAGGATTGATCCTGACGATTAGCACGAAATTAACAATTCTTTTTTCTTTAGGGATTTTACTCCTCTTTAATCCTCTCCACGCTCAAAATAGGAGCCGGGGAGTATTAGAGTTGATTCACGCTGATGAATTGACAACAATACGGATCAAAGGGAAACAATATAGAAAAGCTTCGGGGGATGTCCTGTTTCGGCGCGGAGATACAGAAATGCGAAGCGATTTTGTTGAATTTCTTCCTAATCTGAATTGGGCAAAATTCATGGGTGACGTTGTAATTACAGACCCAAATAGAAAATTAACATCTTCTATGGTAATTTATAGAACGAAGGAAGACCTTGCTATAGCGTATGGGAATGTTGTTTTGACAAATTTGGAAAATAAAATGTACGCCGACAGCCTTTACTTTTATCGCAAAGATAAGATCTCCATCGGAATGGGAAATGCAAAATTATTTAGCAAGGATTATGAAATATATTCCGATCTGATTCGATATGACGAATTGAATAATTCCGCTAAAGCAACCGGCAACTCCATACTTTTAGATATTCAAGAAAAAACAGAACTTCATGCAAATATAATGGACTATTTTATCGGGATGGATTCTGTTGTCGCAATTTCAGAGCCGTTTCTAACGAAAGTAGATAGCGCTACAGGTGACACGTTATTTATCCGGGCTGAAACTATTTCAGGGAATACTGCCTCCGCGATTTATTATGCACGTGATTCTGTAAAAATCGATTACCTTAATCTGCATGCAGAGAGTCGGGTCGCTGAATATAGCCCGTCAGCGGGAATTATCACTCTTCTTGAAGATCCGTTCGTCATTCAGGGAGAAGAAAAACTTACCGGTGACATAATTCTCATGCTGCTTGAAGATCAGAGGACAACTCAAATCTACGTACCAAGTAATGCAAAGACTGAATCACGTCAAACAGTTTATGTTAAACGTCCCTCTATTGCCGATACAACTTCTGATGTTCTCGTTTCCGAAAGAAAAAACGTGATAAACAGACTTAACGGTAACACCCTCCGAATGTATATAGAAGGTAATCAGGTCAAAAGAATAGTAGCTGGAGGGATGGCTTCAAGCGACTATTTCATGACGGAGGACAGCATATTACAGGGCTTGAATAAGGTTTCAGGCGACACGATCATTATCGGCTTTCTTGATAATGAGATCAGGACGATTCTTGTGATGGGGGGAGCTATCGGTGAATTTCAGCCGGATAAATATTCCCAGGGTACTGATACGACAATAAACTATAGTTCCGGCACTATTTTTTATGATATCCCCGGTAAAACCACACTGCTTAAAAACAGATCAACGTTGAAGTATCAAGACGTAACACTGAACGCTGCAGAAATCAGTGTAGATTGGACAACCTCAATCTTAACAGCTAAAAGTCATTCGAGTATTGCACCTGATTCTATCAGAGAGCTGACCGGCGATTCACTGTTGACCATCGGTCTGCCGGAGCTCATTCAAAAAGGTAGCAATCCTGTGACCGGAACTGAAATGGAGTATGATCTAATAACCAAACGAGGAAAAATAAAAAGCGGTAAAACGAAATTTGAGGACGGGTACTACACGGGCGAAACAATTTTAAGACTTGGTCCTGATCTGATGGCTGTTTCCGATGGTTTCTATACTACGTGCGACCTCGATCACCCACATTTTTTCTTTAAAAGCAAACAGATGAAACTCATGATAAATAACAAGGTAATAGCCCGACCAATTGTATTATACATTAGTGACGTACCCCTTTTTGCTCTACCGTTCGGAATTTTCCCCAATAAGGGCGGAAGACACTCCGGATTGTTGCTTCCCTCTTATGGTGAGACATCAAGGGATGGTAGATATTTGAGGGGTGGCGGTCTTTATTGGGCTGGCAGCAAATATCATGACGCCACCTTGATAGTCGATTTTTTAGACAAGAGGGGTCTATTATTTCGTGGAACCTCTAAATACAAAAAAAGGTATTCGTTAGACGGAAATCTTTCAGGCTCTCTAACGCCCCGCTCATTTGATGATAATAACAGCAGGAGATGGGATCTTAATTGGAATCACCGGCAAACGGTCAGCCCGACAATGAATTTTAACGGCAGGATCAGGCTTGTATCTGATGAACGCTTTTACAACGACCTCTCATCAAACAGAAACAGTCGTCTTAAGCAGCAGCTTCTATCCAACCTAACTATAGCCAAAAAATGGGACGGTTCCGGAAACGCTCTCTCGCTTAATCTGTCTCGAACAGAAAACTTGCAATCAAAGAATATTTCAGGAAATTTCCCAAACTCCAATTTGCGTGTGTCTGAAGTGCTTCCGAGCTTTAATTTTCGTGTGGGAAGGAAACAGCTGTTCAAATCAAGCAACACTAATGATCAACGCTGGTTTAATTCGATTTATTATTCCTACTCAAACAACGGAAATAGAAAACGCCTGATCACTACCATCATTGACACTACTATAATTGACGATGGCGTCTTATTGGATACAACAATTATTGATACAATTATAACTGAAGAGGTAGATATAAATCAACAATTGACTCATTCTATTAACTTGAATAGTCCTCAAAAAGTTTTTAAATATTTCTCTTTGAACCCTAATATCAGTTATAACGAAAAGTGGATAGACGAATGGAACGAGCCACAGATTGATGAGAATGGACTATATCTGTACGATAATAACGGAGAGGTTCTGAAAGTTCAAAGAAAATCTTTCAAAACGAGACGAACTTTTTCTACAGGGATTAATATTTCTACGAAACTTTATGGCAACTTCACTCCCGATGCAGGACAACTCTCCTCGGTTAGACATGTCATGACTCCTTCAATCGGTTTAAGATTTACTCCCGACTTCAGCAGCGACACTTACGGTTACTTTGCCAACGGCTTAGATTCATTAGGAAATGATTTGAAGCTAGACTACTTTACCGGCTCAGCCATTGGAGCGACACCCTCAAGATCAACTAAAATATTGACCTATTCCGTCAGAAATACTTTTCAGGCAAAACTAAATGAAGGTGAAGAAAACGAATCCAAGCTTGAATTATTTTCATTAAACTTCAATGGAAGTTATAATTATAACGCTGAAGTCAGACCGATGAGTCCTCTTTCTGCCAGCTTGCGTACTCGATTTATTCCCGGCTCAACTTTTGATATCTCCACAAAATACAATTTTTATAAATGGCGCGACGACGGCATTTCAGAAGAATTCATTGCCAAGCCCCGTCTGACTAATTTTTCCATTCGCACAAGTTTTTCTTTGCGCGGGGAATCTACCGTCATCAGGGATGACCAATTCACAGACGCGACTGATGAGTATTCCACCGAGGATATTGATAACCGATTTGACTATGTGGATCTATCAGCATTATCGGGAGAAGAATGGTCTTCAAAAATATCACTCAGTTATACTCTTAACAAATCCGATCCGGATAATCCGTCCAAATCATTCTGGTTTCGCGGAGATCTCAAATTTAATCCGACTAAAGATTGGGCAGTCGGATATAACTACAACCTCGACCTTATCAAGAAAACTATTACGAACCACAGCGTAAACATTAGACGCGATTTACACTGTTGGCAGTTCTCTCTTAACTGGACTCCATCCGGACCTGGCGCAGGGTATTTCCTGCTAATTAATGTGAAATCGTTTAATCTCAAAGACCTAAAAATTGAAGAGCGTGGTGGCAGAAGCAGTCTATTCGGAAGATAAATTTTGCATATAAAATATGATTTCTAAAAATCAGATAAAACTTGCCAAATCGCTGAAGCATAAAAAATTCAGGAGCCAGCACTCTTTGTTTTTGGTGGAAGGATATAGGAATTGCAAAGAATTACTCAATTCGGATTATTCGATTCAACAATTTTTTTATACTGAAGAATCAATTCAGAGCGATCGAAATGCCAAATTGATCAGTGAATTAAAAAGATCTGCTGTTAAATGTGAAATTGTATCTATGTCAGAGATAAGCTCGATTTCCGACAGTGTCACTGATCAGGGAATGGTTGCAATCGTTCATCTTCCCGGAGAGGATGAAACGCCAAATTTAAATGAAATGAACGATGTTATATGTTTGGAATCTATATCAGATCCTGGCAATTTAGGGACAATAATTCGCACAGCGGCATGGTTCGACATTGATTCGATTTTTCTTTCGAGTGATTCCGTCGATCGGTTTAATCCCAAAGTAGTTCGTTCTTCCGCCGGCGCAATCTTTCAAATACCAATTTTCGTAATGTCCGATTTAAACGATATTCTGGATAAATCTTCCGAAATCGGATTTACAATGATTGCCACCGTCCCCAGCGGTGGAAAAAATATTTATGAATACGAATTCCCTGCAAGGTCGATTATTCTTTTCGGCTCCGAGGCTAACGGATTAAGCGATGAAATTTTGTCAAAAGCGGATCTGATGATTTCCATCCCGTCTAAAGGGCAAGGAGAATCTTTGAACCTTGCGATATCGTGCGGAATTGTGTTGGGAGTCAAAACTGTTTCCAACTGATCTTAGAATATTCTTCCTTCTGATAACACACTCACAGCATTGATTTTTCAGAGCTTGTAAAACTTGACTTACTACAAGGCATAAAATAACTTATTGCCTAATTATCATGGATTTTAGAATTACACCTGAAAAAAATTCAGCCTTGTGGATTACCATTTTAGGCATTATCACCGCTTTCGGCGCGGCAGCGATCATAGGTGTATTGCTGATACCTCTCATCGGGTTGGACCGTGCAAAATGGATAGTGCTTATCATAGGCGAGGCTATGATCATCCTCCCGGCTCTCTTATATGTTCGGGCACGAGAATATGATTTTCATAAGTCTTTTCGGTTATCAAAGCCCCCAAAGGGCACTATGATATTGGTTATTCTAATAACCTTTTCTTTACAGCCGTTAATGTATGAATTTGACAGATTGCTCTCTGACATTCTACCCTTACCTCCATTTTTAGAAAAACTCCTGGATAACGCCATGGAATCGTTAATTGTTGACTCTGTCGGCTCATTTCTGCTATTGACATTGGGAGCAGTCTTCATTGCCGGAATAAGCGAAGAAATTCTTTTTCGCGGATTTTTGCAGAAGTCTTTTGAAAACACTGTTTCGCCGATGAGGGCGGTAATGTTATCAAGTTTAGTGTTTTCGCTTGTGCATTTATCTCCTCAATTATTACAAATATTCTTACTTGGCATCCTTCTCGGTTACATCGCTTTCAGGACTAATAGTCTTTACCCTTCGATTGTTTTACACATGATAAATAATGCGATTGCCATATCGGCACTGAATTGGCAATTATCTGCTTCATTTTATTATTCGGAAAATCACGTATCTCCATTGATAGTTGTTCCTGCATTAATCATATTTGGTGTTGCGCTAAGATTGTTCCATACAAAAACAGCTGCCGGAGTGATAGATTAGTCCGGTGAAGTAGATTTATTTCCTAAGGGAATACGATGGCAAAGAAAATTTACAATAATGTCCTTGAACTTATAGGAGATACTCCTATAGTAAAACTTAACAGCATTGTTAAAGATGGTGGCGCACAACTGTTCGCAAAACTGGAGTATTTAAACCCCGGTTCAAGCGTGAAAGACCGAATTGCTGTAGAAATTATAGAAGACGCCGTAAAAAAAGGGGAATTAAAACCGGGTGGTACTATTGTAGAGGCAACTTCCGGAAATACGGGCGCCGGTCTTGCAATTGCCGCAGCGGTTTTGGGCTATAAAACTATCTTCATTATGCCCGATAAAGTTTCAAATGAGAAGATTCAACTGTTAAAAGCCTTGGGGGGAGAAGTAATTATTACTCCGACATCAGTCAGTGCGGATTCGCCGGAGAGTTACTATTCAGTGGCGAGGAAAATTGCTTCCGAAACACCTGACGCATTTTTATCGAATCAATATTTTAATCCAGCAAATCCAAGAGCCCATTATAAGACAACCGGACCGGAAATATGGGATCAAATGGGCGGCGACTTAGATGTGTTTGTAACAGGACTTGGAACGGGCGGAACGGTTAGCGGTATCGGTGAATACCTAAAGGAAAAAAATCCTGATATACGAATTATCGGTGCAGATCCATATGGCTCGATCTTGAAGACCTATAAAGAGAGCGGAATTCTCACCCAAAGTACTCCGTATTTGGTTGAGGGTATCGGAGAGGATATCATTCCAGGTACACTTCAAATGAAATTTGTGGATGAAATCTATAATGTTTCTGACAAGGACTCGTTTCTAATGTCCAGACGCCTAACAAGAGAAGAGGGAATATTCTGTGGGGGATCTTCGGGTACGATCGCTCATGTGGCGGTGAACATTGCCGCGGAAATGAAACCGGACCAGAAAGTCCTGTGTATAATTCCGGATACAGGGGACAGATATTTGTCCAAACACCATTCGGATGAATGGATGAGGGAAAAACGTCTTTTGGGTTCCGAAAAAGTAACGGTACGGATGATGCACGAAACAAAGCCGAAGAACATCCCTAAATTAGTTTCCGTCAGCAAAGAAAATTATGTGAAAGACGCTCTTAAGCTGATGAATGAGTACAATATCTCTCAGCTGCCCGTTATAAACGACAATGAATCGATAGGAAGCGTTAGGGAAAGCAATCTTCTCGGGATGGTTCTTGAAAATTCAGAAAGCGTCAATTCTTTGATCAACGAGATAATGGATGATCCTTTTCCGGTCATAGACGAAAACAGCAATATAGACAGTGCGTCAAAAACGTTGAAAAATGCCCCGGCAGCCATTGTAAGAGACAGGGGTAGTCTTGTTGGAATTATCACTCGATTCGATGTATTAGAATTTATCGCTCCAATGGAATAGAACATGCAACCGACTGAATTAAATATCCTTATAGATACATACAGAAAATTCATTCGACGTGGAGCGAAACGACAAATTTCTAATATGTTCATAAAAACCCATACTGCGGATACCGCCGTTCTGTTCAGACATTTTTCGCCTAAAGAACGAATTGCGCTATTCAACGAAATGAGCTCTGAGTATGCCGCAGAGGTTATGAGAGAGCTTGATGAAATTCTTGTCGTTGAATTACTTTCTCAGTGTGATCCCAAATATATCGTTGAAATTTTAAAGCACGTCCCGTCTGACGATGAAGCGGATATACTTGGAATTCTTCCGGAAGAGCTCTCAGATGAAATTCTGAATTTGATGAAAGAGGAAGAAACTAACGCATTAGAAGAGCTTCTTAAATATGATCCGTCGACCGCCGGTGGTCTGATGACACCTCAATATTTCGCGCTGAGGGAAGAAACGACCGCTCAGGAGGCTATTCTTGCCCTGCATGAATCAGAAGACGCAGAAATGGCATTTTACCTGTACGTAATTGATGAGAGAAACCACCTGATAGGCGTTGTATCGCTTCGGCAGCTGGTTACTAATCTTCCCAATAACACTCTCTCCGAAATAATGAACGAAACTCCAATCTCTGTTACGACAGATATAGAACAGGGTGAAGTGGCTAAGTTGGTTTCCCGGTACAATATTATTGCCATACCGGTCGTTGATAAGGAGAATAAACTGCTTGGAATAATCACAATCGATGATGTTGTCGATGTTATCAGAGAAGAGGCCACTGAGGAATTTTTCCAAATGGCTGGAGCCGGGAAAGATCGGGAAATATTATTAAAATCTACTTTTGAAAATGCCAGACTTCGGTTTCCATGGCTTTTTGCAACCTGGACCGGCGGAATCATCGCATCAATAATTATCGGTGTTTATAAAGACTTTCTCACAGATTGGATCATTATCGCAGCTTACATGCCTATCATAGTAGGTATGGGTGGAAATATCGGCACACAATCCTCGACGATCATCGTCAGGGGGCTTGCGACCGGCAGAGTAACCCTTAAGGGGACATGGAAAATCTTATTTAAAGAGATACGAGTTGGTTTTCTCCTCGGAATAACATATGGAATTCTCCTCACCATAGTTGCTTCGTATTTTTATGAAGCAAATATCACAATAGGGCTCGCCGCAGGTATCGGAATATTCGCTTCTATGGCTTTGGCTACAGTTACCGGTACTCTCGCTCCTATCATATTGCATAAGTTTAATATCGATCCCGGCATTGCAGCAGCTCCATTTGTCACGACATCTATCGATATTATTGGTATAGCAATTTATCTGAGCGTAGCGTCTTACATGCTTGGCTAACACTTATATATCATAAGTTAAACGTTAATAAATTTGTCTCCTTTAAACATATTCATACTTACAATTGCTATTCTTCATCTGCTCGTTATTCTATTCTTTATTACGGGTCTATTTAGGAGATCGCGATCAGATAAAAACAGAGAAAAACCCTTTGTATCAGTTCTGATCTCCGCCAGAAACGAAGCAGAAAATATTGAGGAATGCCTACTATCGATTTTGGGGCAGTCCTACCCGCATGATCTTTTCGAGATCCTGGTAGTGAATGACAGGTCTACGGATAACACCGGAGAGCTTGCCAGAAAAATGGACACCAATGGGAAAAGAATAATTGTGATCGATGTTGAGTCCGTACCAACAGGAATTCACCCTAAAAAGAATGCCATTTCTCTCGGTGTAGCTGCGGCAAAAGGTGAAATTATCATCGAAACAGACGCAGATGTGTTAGTCGAAAGAAATTGGATTGAATTAACCGTCGAACGGTTTTTACCCGACATCGGAATGGTTGTCGGCTCTTCAACAATTAGAGCTAAAAAGAAAACCTTGTTGGAAAATTTACAAGCCGTGGATTTCTTACTGCTTGTTGCGTCCGCGCAGGGCGCTTTAGGGCACGGAATTCCGATGGGCGCAACGGGGCAGAACCTTGCCTACCGGAAGAAAGTGTTTGAAGAGGTCGGAGGATTGGAAATCCATACCCGCAGATATGTAAGCAATGACATGTTGTTTCTGACTAAAGTATCTCAAACTGATTGGAAAATAGTCGGCAACATGAGCAAAGAAACAATTGTTTCTACCTTGGCCGTTGAAGGGTGGAAGGGATTCTTCTCTCAAAGAACGCGTTGGGCTTCCAATGCCTATTGGAAGGATATAAACTTTTTGTTGTTATTAATGCTCAGCGTAAACTATTTCATCAATTTATTTGTTGCGGCAAGCATTTTTGTTATGATCGCTAATCCGACTTTTTCTTTTCCAATTTTTGGGTTGATTGCTTATAAGGTTACCATCGAAGCGCTGTTTTTGTATGTAGCCTCAAAACAGCTAAACAGAAAAGACCTCTTCGCAAAATTTCTTCCCTGGTTTTTGGCTGTAACTCCTTATGTTATAATCGTCGGCATACTTGGTGGTATCGGTATCTTCAGCTGGAAGGGATATAAGGTAAGATCGGTTTGATGTTCATAGTCCTTTTATCTGTTTTATACGCCATTATTCTGTTTTGGGTTCTTGTCGGAATTTTCAGATTACGGAGCTCTTCTAATTCTGATTATCTGCCTTTTGTATCTGTGGTTATCGCCGCCCGAAACGAAGAGGGAAATATCGAACGGTGCATTGATGCTCTTAAGAAGCAGGATTATTCTAATAAACTTTTTGAAGTAATTATCATAAATGACCGGTCAACTGACAATACAGCTGAGATTATTGCCGGCAAAACAGATTCAGTGTCAAATTTTCTTACTTTGACAATTAAAGATTTGCCAGTCAATACTTCACCGAAGAAGTTTGCTCTCCAAAAAGGAATCGAAGCCTCTAAGGGAGAAATAATATTGACTACTGATGCGGACTGTGTTCCTAAGTCAGGTTGGATATCCGGAATGGTCAAAGCTTACTCTGACGATAAAATCGGTATGGTAGTAGGATATTCGCCTATAACCCTTAGCTCTAACGGAATCAAAGTCGGTTTGTCTAAGCTTGATTCCTTGTCGATCGCAGCAATTTCTGCCGGCTCGATTGGAGCGGGCTATCCGGTTACCTGCAGTGGAAGAAATTTTTCCTATCGAAGAACCGTATTCGATTCAATAGGAGGATTTGAAGGATTGTGGCACTATATGAGCGGAGACGACGATCTTCTGCTTCACAAGGCATTCAACAATAAAATAAAGATTTCTTATTCACTCTTACCTTCCACATTTGTCGATTCTCTATCTTATGAAAGTTTGAATGAAATCTCCGATCAGCGCAGAAGACACGCATCCAAGGGGTTTATTTATTATTCACTGCCCGGAATGACCATTCTGAAAATTGTCCTCCCTCTAATTTACATTCTCAACCTTTCCATCGTCTTGGGCATATTCGGAATTGGCTTAGATCTAGCTACATTATCGTCCATTTTGTTGTTAAAGTCGGCAATGGAATTTTCACTTCTTTTTGTCTTCTCTTCAAAAGTTAATAGTAAGGCTATTTTAAAATATTTTCCTCTTGCCATAATTCTTCACCCTTTTTATGTTGTAGTGTACGGGGCTTGGGGAATCCTCGGTAAATATACTTGGAAGGGACAAACAAACTTACATTGAAAGGATTTTCAGCTTAATTGTCGTTCTCCCGATTTAATGTGATGCTCCATACTGCCGGTCGCAATATCCGCATACTCAGTTTGTATAAATTATGGAATATCGTAATAGTAACATTTTCATTTTACCTGTCACGCTATCTTAAAAAAACCATTCACTGGGGAAGCCCCGTGATACTGATGATAGAGCCGACAAACTATTGCAACCTGAAGTGCCCGCTTTGTCCTTCAGGTAACGGGATGATGACCAGGAATAAAGGAATGATGGACCTCGAGCTTTTTAAAAATCTTATAGACTCAACAAAAAGGTCTCTCTACTTAGCA
Source organism: Fidelibacterota bacterium MT.SAG.2 (assembly GCA_004402915.1). Classification (GTDB taxonomy): domain Bacteria; phylum Fidelibacterota; class SORT01; order SORT01; family SORT01; genus SORT01. Next base: position 1,905 of record SORU01000018.1, on the reverse strand, counting down.
ATGTTTTGGAATCAAGGCGAGCCTTTTATGAACAAAACCTTGCTTAAGCAGGTCAGCTACGCACACGAGAATAAGGTCGCTACGCTGATAAGCACCAACGGCCATTATATTAGAAATTCAAATGATGCTAAGGACATTATAGACTCCGGTCTTAGCGAACTGATAGTCTCTCTTGACGGAGCATCAGAGGAATCTTATCTCGAATATCGCGTGGGCGGTGACTTTCAGCGGGTATTGAACGCAATCAGATTAATGTCATCCGAAAAAAAGAAAACAGGAGCCTTGAATCCGATCATCCATCTTCAATTTATACTCTTCAAACATAATCAGCACGAAATTGAAAGGATCAGTAATATGGCATCTGAACTTGGCGCGGATAAATATACTTTAAAGACTGCGCAGGTATATACTGATGCAGATGCAGAAAAATTTCTTCCCACTGATTCAAGCATGAATAGATATGATCTGATTGATGGAGTAAGAACCCTCAAAGCAAATTGGACTGCCGGATGCAAACGAATTTGGTATACCGCAATGGTAAATTGGGACGGCTCTATCGCTCCCTGCTGCTATGACAAAGACGTTGACTATAAATTGGGAGACGCAAACAGTGTTGATATTTCTGACGTTTGGGACGGGGATAACTTTAACCAGTTTAGAAATACCGTCCTGAAGGAACGGAAATCTATTGAAATGTGCAGAAATTGCGGAGAGGGATTAAAAATAAAACAATTTCACAAAGTAGTCTGGGTGAATGATTAATTAAGCTAACTACTGATTGCATAATATTCTTTAATTATTTATTTTTCAACTATGATAAAAATATCTGTATTTCAAACTTACCAATTGAATTCTGAGACTGTTTTTTCTTTTATGGTTATAGAATGAAAAATTCATTTTTAGATTTTCTCAAAGCATTCCGAAAGACCATTATTGTATGGGTTCTCCTATTAGTTTTTGTACTTATCGGTATTTATTTTGGGGTTCCTAAAAAGATTTTGGGCGGCGGAATTATTGCTATCGGTTGGGTTACTGGTGCTTTTGCCGGTCTGATGGCTATGATAGCGCTACTGCCTCTTGTAGGACCGATAATTGTCAGCGTGCTGTCTCTGCCTGTGATCTGGCTCTTGAACGGGTTGGGCTATTTTGTTTCGATAATAGCTATTAAAAAGGGCTACAGCAAGGAAGTTGTAAATTCAAGAGTGCTAACCGTTGTCCTGCTGGTCGGGATCGTTATAGGTTACGTTTTATCTAAATTGATAGACTTCTTTCGGGAAAATGGTTTTAATATTTTGTAAGGGCTCAAGAATAGCCCGGTATTTCTTGTCACATAAAAATCAATTCTGTTTGAACATTTTCAAGCTCAAAATTCGACACCTTGACCCCAACCAACCGTACGCTTCTTCCCGGAATAAAATTGGAATGAATCATCTGTTCGATCAAACTTTTAATAACTCCAACATTCCTGCTTGCCTTAGAGAGTGTTTTTGCTCTCGTAATAGTTTCAAAATTTTCGAATCTTAATTTCAGGCTCACGCTCTTTGCCAATATCTCTTTCTCTTTCATCTGCTCACAAATTCTCATACTGATCCGGTTGATTGTAGGAATCAATCCTTCCGGTGTTCGGATATTCAGACTAAATGTTCGTTCGTTGCTAATAGACTTTCTTTCTCGTTTGGAATTCAGATTGGAACTTGCAATCCCCCTTGCACGCTTATAGAGCCCTTCACCATGTATCCCAAATCGACTCCTCAATTCTTTTTCACTTAATCCTCGTAAATCCTCAATAGATGTTATTCCTAAATTATTAAGCTTTTCTTTCGTCTTGGGACCCACTCCCGGAATAATACTCACGTTCATCGGTTTTAAAAATGACTCCTCTTTGTCTGTCTCTTATACACATCT
>SORU01000017.1 GCA_004402915.1 Fidelibacterota bacterium MT.SAG.2 | reverse complement strand
CACAAAAAATGGCGGGGAAGAATGGGTCGTACAGATAAGCCCTGTCGATTCAGTTATATTTGAAAAAATATATTTCCCGAATGCACAGGATGGGTATATAGTGGGGTGGGAAGGAACAATACTTTATACAAAGAATGGTGGTGAGACATGGGTAAAGAGCGACATAGGTCTGAATTATCCTATTTTTGACCTATCGTTCATAAATGCAGATACGGGCTGGGCTGTCGGAGGGGATTTTTTTGGAACGAGAAGGAAAGGAATTATACTGAATACAAAGGACGGAGGACTCAGCTGGGAAATTCAATTTGAAACAAACTCTACAGGGATCTTTTCTTCAAGATTATTCCAGGCTATTGAATTTACCGACAGTCTGAATGGTTGGGCATTCGCAGGAGATTATGTAGACAATTTTTCTTCCACATTTCTATATCGAACCGCTGATGGAGGAATAGAATGGAATACAACTGGTACAGATTTCTGGGGTCCATTGTGGGAAATTGGTGTTCACAATGATATCATTTGGGGAGGGGGGTTCGCATTTGCATCTTCGAATGATGGTGGCGAGAGCTGGACAGTTGATCCTTGGATTCAAGACACTACCTCAACCATACAAGACGTGAAACTAATAAATGGATGTAAGGGGTGGGTTTTGGGTTATAAGCTTGGCGAGCATAGCGGGAGTGTAATCATAAGCACTGAAGATTGTGGAGCCACATGGATGGTTAAATTATCTCAGCAAAATCCTATACTACAATCTCTATATATTTTGGATAATTATGGCGCTTGGGCCGTAGGTGTTTCAGGGGTGATCATGAGTTATCGAAATGTTGTCGGGATAAACGATAGGACCGGTGAAACAGCTCAGGAATTTCATTTAATACAGAACTATCCTAACCCGTTCAACCCGAAGACAAATATAAGCTACTCTCTCCCAGTATCAGGTGATGTAAGCCTGATCATCTATAACTTATTGGGTGAAGAGGTCACACGACTCGTCGACGGACATATGCCCGCTGGAACTTACACAACCACTTGGAATGCATCGAATGCTGCATCGGGTATCTATTTTTATCGTCTCAGTTCAGGTGGCCGAACAGTAACGAAGAAAATGCTTCTGCTTAAATGAGCGCTGTCAATCAGTGCGAATGGACGTTATCCGGACCCCATTTCACATCTTCCGCCTCGACTCCGGCTAAAATACCTCTGCCTATAGCCCAAGATTGACCGCATTCCCCACAAACAGACTCGCCTTTAGTTAAATGGGTAGCGCAATTGCAATGTTTGTCATTTATGAGGCACCAATTACAAGGTGGCATAACGCAGCAACTATATTCTCCCTTTGCAGCCAGTCCTTTCTTGGCGGTTTCGGTATCACTTACAATACTTGCGTGTTGTTCTTCAAACGATAGGTCTGCGAAATTAACTTCTTTCACTTCAGCAGACATATCCGATTTTTGCTCCGCACATGCTCCGAACATCAACATCGAAAGCAGAACAGCTGCTATAATTCTCATAGAACCACTCCTTGATTAGATTTAGTCTTAAGTGTAGTTTCAAATAATCATTAAGTCAAATACTACCTCAAGAAAAATAAAACGCACGAAGTAGGATTTTCACAGACTTTCAAACAAAATCTACTTGAAGAACCGAACTCTTTAAACTAAGTTTATCTTTTCGTATAACCATTGGACAGATAATGGCAAAGAAAATTAAAACGGTATATCTTATTGACGCTTTTGCGGAAATATACCGCTTTTATTTTGCCATGTTCAGAAATCCTCTGACGAATTCAAAGGGAGAAAATATCAGCGCAATTTTCGGATTCGCAAGATCGCTCTATTCAATTCTAAAAAATAAATCGCCGGATTATATAGCGGTAGTATTCGATCCGAAGGGTCCCACATTTCGCCACAAGATGTATAAGGAATACAAAGCAACACGCGAAAAGATGCCTGATGATCTTCGCTCTCAGCTACCGATGATAGACAAACTGCTTAAAGCGCTCAATATTGCCCGCCTTGATCTTGATGGGTATGAAGCGGATGATATCATAGGAACTATGGCGGGTAAAGCCGAAAAAGAGGGCTTTGAGGTTCTTATGGTTACGGCTGATAAAGATTTTGCTCAACTCGTCACTAAAAAGGTCGTGATGTACAATACAAGAGCGAAAGCGGATGAATCTAACCTGATTGATATTGAAGGCGTGAAGAAAAAATGGGGTGTCTCTCCCGGTCAGATCAGAGATTACTTAGCGCTTGTGGGTGACACTTCCGACAATGTTCCGGGAGTCAGAGGAGTCGGTCCTAAGGGAGCAGTGAAACTCTTAGCAGAATATGGTTCTCTCGAAGAAGTTTTGAACCATGTGAATGACATTAGTGGAGAGAAACTAAAAGAAAATTTACTGAACGATGCGGAAGTCGCCCGACTCTCGCTTGACCTCGTAACAATTCGCACAGATGCGCCCGTCGGTGTAGAGATGAAAGATATTATTCGCAAAGAGTTCGACCTGACTGAACTGACCGATCTCCTGAAGGAATTGGAATTTTGGAACATGCTTGAAGAGATTCAGGGAGATAGCGGTGTTGAGTACAAAAAGGTCAAGAAGAATTATGAAGCTGTCTTAGACCAAAAGTCACTCGAAAAGATAATCGAGACTATGAAAAAATCAAAACTCGTCTCCTTTGATCTTGAAACGACCTCTATCAATCCGATGCAAGCGGAGATCGTTGGGTTTTCATTCAGCATTAAGCCCGATCAGGGTTGGTACGTACCTATCGTTTATTCGGGAGGAGACGGCAATTTATTCAGAGAGGAAGGTCATGATCTCGAAAAATTGTTGGATGAGTTGAGACCTATCTTAGAAGATCCCGATATTCCGAAATGCGGACAAAACATTAAATATGATAATCTGATTTTATCCCGCTATGGAGTTAATGTAATGGGAGTACTGTCTGACAGCATTATACTGGCTTTCCTGTTAAAGCCGGATGCGCGTTCATATAAAATTGACTATCTGTCCATGGAACATTTAAAATATCAAATGCAGCCGATCACCGATCTAATAGGTACGGGCAAAGACCAGAGATCAATGGCGGACGTTCCATTAGAGGATATCACATTTTATGCTGTAGAGGATGCGGATGTGGCGCTCCAATTGGTGAATAAACTTCAGCCGGTAGTTGAAGCTGAAGGGATGAGTGGAATACTGCATGATATAGAAATTCCGTTGATCGATGTTCTACTGCGAATGGAAAAGAGCGGGGTTTATTTAGACATAAAACATTTGAATAAAATGTCCACTGAGGTAACCAAAGAAATAAAGAAAATTGAGAAAAATATTTTCAAACATGCTGGCGAAGAGTTCAGTATCAATTCACCAAAACAATTGAGCGTAATACTGTTCGAAAAACTCGGTCTTCCACCGTCCCGAAAAACCAAAACGGGATATTCTACCGATCACCAGGCGATGGAATCTCTCAAAGAGGAGCACGAGATAGTCAGAAATGTGCTTGAGTATCGAATGTACTCAAAATTGAGATCGACTTATTTGGAAGCATTACCGGAATTGGTGGATTCAAATACGGGCAGGATCCACAGCTCTTTTAGTCAGACAGTTGCCGCGACAGGTAGACTTTCCAGTAGTAATCCGAATTTTCAGAACATTCCAATTAAAACCGATGTAGGCAGGAGGATCAGGCACGCCTTCATACCGGAAGCGACGGGCTGGAAAATATTAGCGGCAGATTACTCGCAGATCGAGCTCAGGATAATGGCTCATCTGTCCGATGATCCGACTATGATTCAGGCGTTTTTGGACGATGAGGATATTCATAGCATTACCGCTTGCGGGCTTTATAAAGTCGGACTCGATGAAGTAACAGCTCAAATGAGAAATGCTGCGAAAACCGTAAACTTTGCGATTATGTATGGCGCAAGAGCATTTAGGATTTCGGGCGCATTGGGAATCTCCATGAAAGACGCTTCCGACACGATCGATGAATATTTTAACCGGTTTCCGGGATTGAATGATTTTATCGTGAACACGATAGCAAAAGCAAGAGAGGACAAGTTTGTAACAACAATACTCGGCAGGAAACGATATTTGAATGAAATAGATTCAAGTAATTTTAATTTGAGACAAAGCGCCGAGCGGATAGCCGTGAATACCCAACTTCAAGGTTCTGCGGCTGATATGATAAAGATAGCGATGATACGAATCGACAAGCGCATTAGAGAAGAGAATCTCAAATCTATGATGATACTGCAGGTTCATGATGAATTGGTGTTTGAGGTTCCGTCTGAAGAACTTGAAGTTCTGCAGGAACTCGTGGTATCCGAGATGGTCGGCGCAATGGAACTCAAGGTTCCTGTAAAGGTCGATGTGGGTATCGGGAAAGATTGGTTCGACGCACACTGATGAAATCTAAAGAATTCAGCTCTGATTTTTTAGTTATCGGCAGTGGAATCGCCGGTTTGTCTTTTGCGCTCAAAGCCGCGGAGCACGGCACAGTTTTCATAATCACTAAAAAAGAAAACAAAGATTCTGCTACTAATTATGCTCAAGGCGGCATCGCTTCGGTTTTTACGAAGGAAGACTCGATAGACCTTCACATTCAAGATACTTTAAAGGCGGGGGATGGCCTTTGCCATGAAGATGTTGTGAGCATGATGATAAAAGAAGGACCGGCGAGCGTTAAAAGTCTTCAGGAGTGGGGGGTAGAATTCTCGATGAAGAAGAATTCAAAAGAGGAATACGATCTCGGAAGGGAAGGTGGACACACTAAGAGCAGAGTATTTCATTCGGGAGATATAACAGGAAGAGAGATTGAAAGAGCTCTTATAGAAGCAATATCTTCTCATAAAAATATTGAAGTGTTCGAGCATCATTTAGCGATAGATCTTATTACGGAACACCATTTCAAACCGGATTTTCAATTACATAAAGACAATTTAAATTGTTATGGGGCTTATGTTTTTGACACTCACAACTCAACCGTAAACAAATTTCTTGCTAAAAATACTCTACTCTGTACCGGCGGCGCGGGCAGGGTATATCTGCATACGACCAATCCGTCTATAGCTACGGCTGATGGAATTGCGATGTCATACCGGGCAGGAGCGAAATTGGCAAACCTCGAGTTTATGCAGTTTCATCCGACAGCTCTATATAACCCATCGGGCGAACCGTTTTTACTGTCCGAAGCGATAAGAGGTTTCGGCGGGATTCTTCGGACGCGATCGGGTGAACGTTTTATGAAAAAATATGATGAGCGCGAAGAACTTGCTTCGCGGGATATCGTCGCAAGAGCTATCGATAACGAAATGAAAACAAGAGGCGATGATTACGTATATCTTGATGTGACACATCTTAACGGTGATTCCGTTAAGGAAAGGTTTCCGAATATATACAAAAAATGTCTGGAGTTTAAATTCGACATAACAAAAGAACCGGTTCCGGTCGTTCCTGCGGCTCATTATATGTGCGGCGGAGTCGTAACCGATGAAAATGGAGCAACTTCAATAAATTATCTATGGGCTATCGGTGAGGTCGCCTGTACAGGAGTACATGGCGCTAACCGGTTAGCGAGCAACAGTCTTCTTGAAGGTGTAGTTTTCTCCAACAGGGCATTGAAGGCAATTATCGAGTTAAAAGATTTCAAATCACATGATAATCCCGAGGTACCTGAGTGGGACGAATCCGGAACATATAATCAAGAGGAGTGGGTACTGATCTCGCACGACAGAACGGAAATTCAGGAGCTCATGTGGGATTATGTAGGGATAATAAGAACAAATTTACGACTTGAAAGAGCGTTAGGCAGAATACAGTATATTAATAGAGAGATTGAAAAGTATTATAAGAAAACGAAAGTATCAGGGGAACTGGTTGAGCTCAGAAACCTCGCCGCGGCAGCGTTTTTAATAACAAAATGCGCGCTGAAAAGAAAGGAAAGCAGGGGTTTGCACTTCAACAGCGATTATCCGAAAAAATCGAAATCATGGGAGCAGAAGGACACCGAAATTATACGTAATTTTTAAGTGAATATTACCCCTTTAAAGCGTAATATTGGTCTCATTAAAGTTGATTAGTAATTGAATTAAGGAAACAAGCAGAATGATCGAAAAAACACTTGTGCTCATAAAGCCTGATGGAGTATCGAGGGCGCTTACGGGAGAAATATTTTCCCGGTTTGAACGAGCCGGACTTAAAATTGTCGGCTTGAAGATGCTGCAGGCTGGAAAAGAAATTGCCGGAACCCATTATACCGAAGAAGATATTGGAGCGAGGTTGGGCGAAGATATTAGAAATCTTTTAATAAATTTTGTGACTGAAGGACCAATTGTAGCCGCAGTGCTCGAGGGTGACGAGGTTGTGGAAGTTGTTAGAAAAATGTGTGGCGCTACTGAACCGAAAGCTGCCTTACCGGGAACAATCCGGGGGGATTATTCTCATCATAGTTACGGTTATGCCGACGAGGCAGGAACCGCTGTAAGAAATGTGATCCACGCATCATCCGATAAGGAAGCAGCTAAATACGAAATAGGGGTCTGGTTCAAAGATGACGAGTTGGTGTATTACAATAGAGCAGATCAACGACATCACTGGGAGTGATCATTCCGAGAAATAGAATTATGACTGCCTACTTATCCGGCGCAATGGAGTATTCTCCCGATCAGGGAAGAGGATGGCGGCAGGAGGTCTCTTTGCTCCTGAAAGAGCGTCTTGGGCACGAGGTTTTCAATCCGAACGAAGAGATAAATCAAATTCTTAGCGATGAAGAAGAGCTCCACTTCAGAGAATGGAAAGAAAATGACGAAGAAAAGTTCAAAACCATTATGAATAGGATAATAGACAGGGATTTGAGGCATCTTACAGAAAAATCCGACTATGTTATATGCAAATGGGACGAATATGCCGTCAAAGGAGGGGGTACTCATGGAGAAATTACGGTGGCATACTATCATAAAATACCGGTGTTTTTACTCAGCGAAATGCCCAGAAACCGCATAAGTTCTTGGATTTTGGGGTGTTCTGAAAATATTTTTTTTGACGTAGAATCACTGCTTTTAGAGCTCGAAATTCAGTATAAAAAGTGAATTAAATGTTATTGGCTAATTACAATATAAATAATATGTTACGGTATACATATTTTCGTGTCAGCTTAGCGTAAAATGCCCGCAAACTCTCTTGATTAAAGAGTTATAGAGAATGTCTTAAATCAGATAAAATGTATTTTTTCCTTGACATTCCATTTTCTGAGCTTATATTCCTTCTAATAGTAAGTAACAGCAATAGTTACAGCAGTTTCACCCATCAAACAAATAAAAGGAGGATCTCAAATGAACAAACAAGAACTTATAGCGGCGATCGCCACCGACAGTGGATTGACAAAAGTAGAAGCAGAGAAGGCACTAAACTCGGTAACTTCGAACATCACTGCTGCACTGACAAAGAAAGACAAAGTGACTCTCGTAGGATTTGGCACTTTTTCAACATCAGACCGTGCCGCAAGGATCGGACGCAATCCGCGAACAGGCGAATCTATCAACATCGCTGCAACAACAGTTCCAAAGTTCAAAGCAGGAAAAGAATTGAAAGCGGCTATCAAAGGCCTATAACTCAAACCAATTCTTTAATGACAACAGCGGGCGATCTTCGTCCGCTGTTTTTTTATTATATTAAAGCATTATGATTTTCTTAGGAATAGATGCAGGCGGCACAAAAACAACTGCTGTAGCAGCTGATCTGAATGGCGAACAGCTGCGCTCGGCTCAGGGAGCTCCCGGCGCAATATCCGCGATAGGAGTAAATGGTGTCAAATCTCTGATAACAGATCTGTTAAAAAAATTAGATCTGTCTGATTCCTTAGAAAAAATTCAAGCAGCTACATTCGGCTTTTCAGGGGTAGGACGAGTGGACATCAGGAAGAGTGTCGAGGATGAGATAAAGAAAATCGGTTTCACTGATTTTAGAGTTATCACCGATGGAGAACTGTTACATTACTCTGCGTTCGGAGAGAGCGATGGAATTCTTCTCGAAGCGGGAACCGGCGCCGTAGCTGTCAGCAGGAAAAATAATTTGTTGACGCAGATCGGGGGATGGGGATATCTCTTAGGTGATGAGGGAGGAGGATATCAAATTGGTAGAGATGCGATTAGAAACACATTGGCAGAGGAAGAGCATGACCTGCCGGTCTCTAAACTTTCAAAAGCAATAGTGAATTTTTATGGTGTGGGAAAACGGGAAGAAATTATGAATAGAGTATATTCTGCGGATAGCGCACAGCAAATCATCTCCTCTTCAGCATTCACGGTATGCGAGCTGGCTAATCAAGGCGACTCCGATGCAATGACTATTGTAGAAGATGCGGCGACTCATTTATTTTCTCTTCTCAAAACCGCTCTTGAAAAATTTGATGCTGACGATTTCATAAAAATAGCATGCGCGGGTTCTATTTTAAGCAATGATTCTCCAGCGCTTGATTTATTCAACAAAAAATTAGAGAACACCGGTTATGACTATGAACTTGTAAATATTTCTGTCGAGCCGGCTGCCGCAGGAGTTTTATATGCGATTAATAGTTCAGGAGAAGAAGCTTCGGAGCAGTTTCTGAACTCTCTTAAGGGAATAACTGTTTGAGTAAAGGAGGACATCTCACCTGGGCCGAAATAGATGTAGGCGCTCTTCGGCATAACTATTGGATACTCAAAAATAAAGCGGCTGGCGCAGCAATGATGACCGTAGTGAAAGCTGATGCTTACGGGCACGGGGTTATAGAATCGAGCAAAGTTTTCATAGAGGAAGGGGTTTCATATCTGGCTGTCGCATTTGTAACCGAAGGGGTCGAGCTGCGTGATGCGGCGATTAAGACACCGATTCTCGTCTTCGCCAGACCGAACGAAGAGAGCATAGGGATTCAACTGCAAAATTCTCTTGATGTGACGGTCACGGATCCCGATGATGTCACGCTTATTTCTGAAGTAGCAAAAAAACTTTCTCTCAAAGCCAGGGTCCATTTGAATATTGATACGGGAATGAGTCGTCTCGGAGTAACGATCGGAGATGCTGTTGAGACCGCTAAAAAAATTGCTGATCAAGAGCAACTTGTATTCGCCGGATTTTATTCTCATCTTTCTTCATCCGATGACTTGGACCAAACTTTTACTGATAACCAATATGAGAAATTCATGAATATAGTTGACGCTGTCAAAAAGGAGGGAATTAATCCGGGATTGACTCATATCAGCAATTCAGGAGGATTGCTTGGAGATTCTTCCCGGACCTTCGACATGGTAAGACCGGGTATTGCTTTATATGGACATCATCCAAATCCGGGCAGACAGGATGAAAAGGAATTGATTCAGGTGATGACCTTAAAATCAACAGTCTCACAGCTGCGAAAAATTGAGAAGGAGAGTCCTGTAAGTTATGGTCAAAGATGGCGAGCAAAAGAGAAGACGATAATTGCCACCATTCCTATCGGTTATGCTGACGGAATAAGCAGGTTACTCTCAAACAATATGGAGGTGTTGATAGGGGGGAAAAGATATCCTGTCGTCGGAACGATAACCATGGACATGATAATGGCGGACGTGGGCAATTCTGATGTTAAAATCGGAGATGAAGTAGTGATATACGGGAATCAAGAAACTGAATCTATCAGGATTGCAGATGTTGCGCTGAAATTGAACACGATTTCATATGAGATCACTTGTTCAATTTCAAAAAGGGTACCGCGAATTTACGTGAACAAATAAGGAAAATAAGTTTAATGAAAAAATATATTTACTTGTTAGGCTCGACACTCATTCTTGGCTGTTCCTCTATGGGAGTTAAGACAGGAGAAAATTGGGTCAATGACAGGATAGCAAAGATGACCATTGAAGAGAAAGTCGGGCAGATGATGGTTCCAGCTTATGTCCCGCGGTTCTTCAATGAAGGGAATGCGCAATTTAACAGATTACTCAAATTGGTGGAAAATTACCATGTTGGCGGTGTGATGTTTTTCAGAGGTAATCCGTATTCAGTCGGAAGGTCTGTTGATCGGTTACAGGCGGCGGCGAAAACTCCGCTTCTTGTAATGGCAGATATGGAATGGGGACTTCCTATGCGGGTGGATGAAAGTACGCGCTTTCTTCAGAATATGGCAACGGGGGCTGCCGGGAATGAAGATTACGCATATCAAATTGGAAAAATCACAGGAAAAGAAGCTCGCGCCATAGGAGTTCATATCGGGTTTGCGCCTGTTATGGACGTTAATAATAATCCGGATAATATCATTATAAATACACGTTCATATGGCGAGGATCCGGCGCTTGTATCGCAAATGGGAACTGCATTTATTCGCGGACTGCAGGAAGAGGGTGTTTATGCCACCGCAAAACATTTCCCCGGACATGGTGACACCGATGTTGATTCTCATATGTCGCTGCCGACCATTAATGCTTCAAGAGAGCGCATAAATAATTTAGAACTGCCTCCGTTTCAGGCGGCTGTTGATGCCGGTGTACAATGTATAATGGTTGCTCATATTACTTTTAGTCAGATAAAGGAAATGCAGGGGAGACCGACGACACTCGATCCTTATTTTATCAAAACCGTTCTGAGAGAGGAGATGGGTTTTAAGGGACTCGTTGTCAGTGATGCAATGGATATGGGCGGCATAACAGATAATTACTGGTCCGGCGAAGCAGCTGTCATGGCGATAAATGCTGGAATAGATATGGTTCTTCTACCGCCGAATTTCGAAAGTACATATAAATTCATTCTTCAAGCAGTAAAAGAAGGCAGAATAAGCACGGAACGACTCGATGAAGCAGTGCGGCGAATTCTCAGAGCAAAAGCGGATCTTGGACTTGAAAAAAAGCCTCTCTATAGCGAAGAAAATCTTGAAAAAATAATGTCTGATTCAAAATCCGCATGGAAGGCGGAGCAAATTGCAAACGCCTCAATGACCCTTCTCAGAGACGATAAGAATGTGATTCCTTTTAAAGCGGAGAAGATCGGAAAGCTGCTTGTGCTTACGGTGACTGATGAAGAGGGGACTGCTTGGAGAGGAGCAACAATGAACAGGGAAGCTGCTGTTCGGGTACCCAATATGAAAGCAGTCTTTGTTGACCCACGTTCTACGGAAGAAGAGATCTCCCAAATAATCATAGAAGCTGATTCTGTAGATGCGATCATAGTCGGTGTATATGTAAAATGGCGGGACAGGAAAGGTACCATCTCGCTGCCTGACACGACGGTAGAATTGCTTAAAAACGTATTCAAGATAGACAAACCGATGGCAGTGATAGCATTCGGTTCACCATATACGTTAAGACAGATCCCTGAGGTGCCGTCTTATCTCGTGGCATATGAAACGGTCTCATTAGCGCAAAGAGCTGCCATGAAGGCGCTGTTCGGGGAGATTCCGATCAAAGCGAAATTACCTGTATCGATCCCGGGTTATTACGAGATTGGAGACGGACTCGAACGGAATGTACGCAAGATGGAACTCGTCGGGAATATTAATGACGATTTATTTGAGGAAACATACGCTGTCATAAATGCGGCGATAGCTGATTCGGTATTTCCCGGCGCGCAAATTGCTATCATAAGAAAGGGTGAACTCGTTTCTAATAGATCGTTCGGCCATCAGACCTACGACGCTTCGTCGCCGGAGATAACGCCGGAGACGATGTATGATTTGGCATCGGTGACTAAAATAGTTGCGACCACAGTTGTTGCGATGAATCTGTGGGAGAAGAAAAAAATAATGCTTGATATTCCTGTAAAGAGCTATCTTCCGGGTTTCGGTGGAGGTGAAAAAGACAGAGTGACTATCCGTCACCTCCTGACACATTCTTCCGGCGCCCATTGGTGGACAGACCTCTGGAACCAAGCCACCGATAAAGAAGCGGCATATAAGCACATTTATGAGCTTCCGCTTGATTTTACTCCCGGCGATTCGATGATCTATTCTGATTTAGGATTGATCTTAATGATGGATATAATTGAAACTGTTACGGGCAGTACGCTGGATAAATTGGCAAATAGGTTATATTACAAACCGCTTGGAATGAAGAATACAATGTACAATCCGCCAAAAGGATTGCTTGGAAGAATAGCTCCGACTGAGATCGGAGGGAGCATGGATAGAGGGCTCATACACGGGGATGTGCATGACGAGAATGCTTTCTTCTTAGGGGGCGTTTCCTCTCATGCGGGACTCTTCTCTACAGCGGAAGATCTGGCGTCAATGGCGCAAATGCTCATAAATGGTGGAATATACAAGCATCGGCGGTTTTTCAAACCTGAGACGATAGAATATTGGACTACTGCCCAAAATATCACTCCAAACAGCGATAGAGCTATCGGCTGGCGAACGCCTACAGCGCCGGGATCATCAGCAGGCGATTATTTCTCGGAGGGAAGTTATGGTCATACAGGATTTACAGGCACGACTTTTTGGATCGACCCAAATCGTGAGATAGCGGTAATATTACTTACTAACAGGGTACATCCGACGCGCGAGCGGGGCGGAATATATCAAGTAAGGCGGGATTTCCATAACTCTGTGATGAGAGCGCTTCTCACAGAAATGGGAGAGCCTATTCCTGAACTGAATGATCTATCCGAAAATTAAATTGATTTCTCTGAATTATTTAATGAAGCAGATTATACTCTCGCTGGGTGAATCGGGACTCGTTTCAAAGGAACTCCTCTTGAGCGCTGATACCGTAATCGGCGGTGATCCTGGCTGCCACGAAAAATTCCCCTCTATCAACCAGCCCGACATCGGTCTGGCGGGGAGGGGTGTTCCGAAGGAACTCCTACGGAGGATTTTGGCGAAGCCAAAAGACGGGGTGTGTCAGAAGTTGATGATCATAGTCATTGCCTGTCCGACTGATGCCAGGCGGGCGAGGAGTGAATCGACAAAGCCCCAGAGGGATTCCTATGGAACAATCTCATAATTATCGCCAGTTGACACAATATTTTAGATTGCCGCGTCCGGTTAAAGCCGGACTCGCAAAGACAGTTTTTTCATTTTCGAGACACAAGATTATCAATCTGAATAATTCTTAATGGGAGAGTGAGTGGGATTTACATCAATTGATATGATAATCGTAGTAGTGTATATGGCTGCTTCAGTAGGCTTGGGTTCGTGGATTGGCAGAAAACAGACCAACACTACAGACTACTTTCTTGGCGGAAGAGATATTCCCTGGCAGGCTGTAACGTTCAGTATAGTAGCAACGGAAACAAGCGTTCTTACTTTTATCGGTATTCCGGCGATTTCCTATTTGGGAAATATTACGTTTCTACAGATAGTATTCGGTTATATGATAGGTCGGTTATTGGTAGCGCTGATCATGATTCCGGCTTATTCTGAAGGAAAGATCGAAACTGCATACCATTTTCTCGGCAACAGGTTCGGACAGAAAATGAGGAGCATAGCCAGTATAACGTTTATGGGCACTCGTCTTTTGGCGGATGGTGTGCGGCTATTTGCTACCGCGATCCCGCTAACGATAATAATCAAGGGAAGTGGTTTTCTTGGCGGATTAACCGACGGTCAATTTTACGCTCTCTCTATTGTTTTTATCGGTATCCTGACGATGGTATATACCTATATAGGAGGAATTCGTTCGGTCATCTGGATGGATGTTATCCAAATGAGCGTTTATATCGGCGGGGCGCTTCTTGCCGTTCTGCTTATTCTAAACAGACTTCCCGGTGGATTTGACGGAGTCATCGAATGGGCAGCCGATGAAAATAAACTTCGGTGGCTTTATTTCGGAACTGATCTTTCCTTAAGAGAATTTATAAAAGCGCCGTATACTTTGTTTACCGCAGTGATAGCCGGCTCAATATTTTCTCTTGCGTCTCACGGCACCGACCAACTTATTATTCAGAGGGTACTTACGTGCAGGGATAAACGTTCAAGTCAGCTTGCGATTACGTCAAGCGGTATAGTGATATTCTTTCAATTTTTGATCTTCTTACTTCTCGGCGCAATGCTTTACGCATATTACGAGGGATTGTCCCCTGAACAATTAGGATTGACCCGCGCAGACGAAATATTCCCTAAATTTATTGTGGAGGAGATGCCCGTGGGGATAAGCGGATTGATAGTGGCGGCATTGTTTGCCGCAGCTATGAGCACACTTTCAAGCAGCCTTTCAAGTCTTTCAAGCGCAACGGTTTTAGACATATATAAACCTCTCTTCGGAAAGGATAAGTCAGAAACCGAACTGCTGAGCATCTCCCGTAAAGTTACTCTTGGATGGGGGGTGATCCTGATCTCCACCGCTATCGGTTTTATCGGACTGAAAGGTACCGTAGTCGAAGTGGCTCTCGGTATAGCATCGTACACATATGGCGGGCTGCTCGGAGTGTTTTTAATTGGAATTATAGACAAGAAAACAAAGCAGATAGATGCTATAATAGGTTTCGTTACAGCTCTTATCGTTATGACGGTGGTGATAGCCACCCTGAAGATCGCCTGGCCTTTATATACAGTGGTGGGAGCGACAACCGTTATAGTAGTCGGTCTGATGTCAAGTAAATTCGGATTTGGCAGTGAATCTAAAACAAATAAGATGACTGAATGAACGTATCAACTCTCGATTGGGCATTGGTAATTTTATACTTCGTTTTCGCTTTGGGAATAGGGCTGTATTTTTCCCGAAGAGCATCAAGCAGCATAGTAGAATATTTTACGTCAGGTAGGAGCCTTCCATGGTGGGTGGCGGGTACGAGCATGGTCGCCACCACTTTTGCGGCTGACACTCCGTTAGCGGTCACAGAGCTCGTAGCGAACCATGGCATCGCCGGCAACTGGCTATGGTGGAACATGCTGATGAGCGGTCTACTGACCGTATTTTTATTCTCCCGACTATGGAGAAGGGCGGAAGTGATAACGGATGTGGAGTTTACGGAATTACGTTATTCGGGTAAACCCGCGGCATTTTTGAGGGGATTTAGAGCGTTGTACCTGGCTATACCTATAAACCTGATAGTCATGGGCTGGGTAACATTGGCAATGGTCAAGATAATCGAACTGACAATCGATGTAAATAAATGGAAAGCCGTTATAATTGTTATGGCGATAACCCTGATTTACAGCAGCATGAGCGGATTGTGGGGGGTAGTGATGACAGACATGCTTCAATTCATAATCGCGATGGTCGGTTCGATAGCCTTAGCGTATTTCGCAATCGATGCTGTCGGTGGAATTGACGGATTGAAAACAGGGCTGATTGATATTTACGGACCCGACCATGGACTGTTGGATTTTATGCCTGATATCGGCTCGGTATGGATGCCGATGACCGCGTTCTTTGTCTATCTTGCCGTGAATTGGTGGGCTGCATGGTATCCGGGCGCTGAACCGGGTGGCGGCGGTTACATCGCTCAACGGATGTTTGCCGCCAAAGATGAGAAGCATTCTTTCCTCGCAACACTCTGGTTCAACGTAGCGCACTATGCGCTTCGTCCCTGGCCATGGATACTTGTCGCTTTAGTAAGTATAGTATTATATCCTGATTTGGAGGATAAACAGACAGGCTATATCCTCGTGATGCTCAATGTCTTACCGGTAGGATTTAAAGGATTACTTTTGGCTTCGTTCGCCGCGGCATTTATGTCCACGATAAGCACTCAGCTCAATTGGGGCAGCTCATATCTTGTTAATGATTTCTATAAACGGTTCATTAATAAAGATGCGAGCGATTCACATTATGTACTTATAGCTCGTGTATCCACGGTTGTATTAGTAATATTATCGGCATTCGTTACTTCGCAGATGGACACGATCGCCGGCGCATGGAAATTCCTACTTGCCATCGGCGCAGGAACGGGTTCGGTATATATTTTACGTTGGTTCTGGTGGCGTATAAACGCATGGTCGGAGATTTCAGCGATGGTCATGTCATTTATTACCGCGATCAGTTTACAAACAATCTTTGGCATGGACACTTCCGATCCAAATGTTTTCGCACAAGTTATGCTGATAACCGTCGGCGCAAGTACTATCGTATGGCTCAGTGTTACATTCATGACAGAGCCGGAAAGTGAAGAGGTATTATTGAAGTTTTATAGGAAAGTTCGTCCGGGAGGAAATTTCTGGAAGCCTATCAGCGAATTAGCTCCCGAGGTCAAGACCGATAAAGGGTTGTCATGGGACCTCGCGGATTGGGCTGCAGGATTGGTTATGATCTATTCTACTTTATTCGGAGTCGGTAAAATACTGCTCGGACATTCGCTGCTCGGCATCGGTTTACTTATACTTGCGGCTATCGCATTCTCGTTTATCAGATGGGATCTGAACCGCAGAGGGTGGAAGAGTATTTCCGAGTAAAAGTCGAAGAGTCCTTTGCAATAGAATTATGAAATATTCACGGATGACCGATTGAATATAGACGAAAACGGAGCGTTTAATTCACCGTTAGTATTGATTCCGCTTTAATTAATAAAACTTTATACTTTCAAACACTATAATATAATTATTACTAAATAGGGGTATTTAACCTATTATGGGCTATATACCCCTATATTTTCGTTATTTAATATTTCTAAGGGAGATGGAATAGCTGTTTTTTTTTAAAATGTATAAGAATTAAAAATTGCATAACCACTGTAATAATAATAATATAACACCATTAATATCTTCCTTATATCAGATGAAACGATTGAGAAGTGAACAAATAGGTGTTTATGGCATAAGGTGTGCACTAAAAGTAACAATATAGTGAATCCTAATAACTTTATAGTGAGGAGGATATTGAATGGTAGAAGTCTCTAAGAATTAGCAATACCTAACGTCTACAGGGGTAGAGTGGGAACTTAATGAGAATTTATGTAACAAATTTACGGGCTGAAGTTACCGACGAAGACTTGAAAGCACATTTTGAAGTCATCGGAGAGGTATCTTCAGCAATGGTTGTTAGAACCAAGACCACAAATGAACCGACCGGATTCGGATTCGTTGATATGCCAGATAAATCAGCAGCGCTCCAGGCTTATAAACTACTCGAAGGAAAACCCCTTAAAGGGAATCCGCTAAAATTGTATGATCGGAGAGATTCCTTAGAAAGACGCGGTGGTTTGGAAAGGAGAACTGATTTTGATAGGAGGGTCACCGTTGAGCGCAGGGATTTTCCAAGGAGAATCGCTACCGGCGAAGAGGAAATAGTCAGTCTCTTTGTTGATCTTGACAGGAGAACCGAGCCGGAGCGACGCATTGATGCCAACAGAAGATATATACCTGAAAGACGTGCAGGAGAAGATAGAAGGGTGGAAAAGGATAGACGTTTTCCGTTTGTAACGTAATTATTAATCAGGCGTCTATCATACAAATAAGAAAAATCGTCTAAAGAGCAACAATGAAGCGCCGTCGAAGCCTTAGCCCTAAAACAAATATTTAAATTATGATCTAATCTGTGCCGCGGGCGAGACTCGAACTCGCACAGGCTCGCGCCCACAAGGTCCTGAACCTTGCGTGTCTACCAATTTCACCACCGCGGCGGGAAAAGTAATTTAGTCTGACTGTTCAAAAAGTCAAGTGTGGATAAATTGTGCGAGTCAGGATTCAGACTGACCGAATCTATAAGAAAACCACCCCTTTATCCCCTCCTCGAAAAGGAGGGGAAGCGAAATCTCCTCCCTTGAGGGAGGTGTCACAAAGTGACGGAGGGTGTAATCAGTTTTTTCTCTTTTACTTGTCGGTAACCGAACGATTACACCCCACCCTCCTTACGGAGTACTCCCCTAAAGGGGAGAGGAATAAGGGCGCGAGTTTAGCAAGACAATAATCTTGATTGTTAAAGCGATTCAAGGTAATTTCATAACCTAATTTTAAGAATATAAATTGAACGAAAGACGACTGTTATTTTATCGATAAAACCGGTGAGAATTGTCACTGTCAGTGATTGTTAGGCTTTGAGTAAGAAAGACAAATTTAAATATAAATATGTTGGGAATTCAATTCCGCGGATAGATGCCCGCTCAAAAGTTACGGGCAGGACGGACTTCATAAAAGATATGCAATTTCCAAATCTTCTTCACGCGAAAATGGTTTTGAGTCCGCACCCGCACGCTCATATACAAAACTTAGATGTGTCAAAAGTGAAGAGATCCTCCGGTGTTGTCTGTGTTTTGATCGGGTCGGATGTGCCTCATGAGAATCAAGTAGGATTGATAATCAAAGATCAGCCTCTGTTTGCAGATAAAAAAGTACGTTATGCGGGAGATGCAATGGCAATTATAGCCGCTGAGACGGAGGAAGAGGCAAAAAGCGCTGAATCAAAAATTCAAATCGAGCTCAAACCTATTAGAACACTTTACTCGGCTGAAAAGAGTTTCAATTCTAAACGCACCCTGATTCACCCGGGAGGAAATGTACTTTCGCACTTGAAAATACGTAGAGGCAACCACGCGAATCCTCTTAAAAGCGCAGCCGTAACAGTTGAAGCGAGCTTGAAAACTCCACACCAGGAACATGCATATCTTGAGACTTTAGGTACCGTTGTTGTCCCGCATAAAGACGGATCTGTCACGGTTTACGGCAGTATCCAGTGCCCGTATTATGTTCAACGATCCGTTTCGGAAGTGTTGGGGATAAAATTTAACAAGGTAAAAATTGTTCAAGCGGCAACGGGAGGAGCGTTTGGAGGAAAGGAAGACGTTCCATCCGAGATCTGTTCTCGGGTTGCGTTAGTCGCTGTCGTCACGGGGCGACCTGTACGATTGATCATGAGCAGGGCGGAGGATGCGATCTATTCGAGCAAGCGTCATCCGTTTGAAATGCGTTATAAGATAGGGGCGAAAAAGAACGGAAAACTTGTGGGTGTCATCGCCGAGCAGTACGCGGCAGCCGGAGCATATGCGACATTGTCGCCTGTGGTCATGTTCAGAGCAGTTATTCACGCGGCAGGTCCTTATGTCATTCCGAATGTCAAAGTCGATACATACGCCTGCTATACCAATCATCCACCATCCGGGGCATTTCGTGGATTCGGCGCACCGCAATCCGCATTCGGAATCGAGCGGACAATGGATCTTCTTGCTGACGAATTAGGAATGGATCCGATCGAGCTCCGTGAACGGAATATTCTTCGAGTAGGTGATCGTACGGTTACTAATCAACTTTTGAGTCAAAGCGTCGGTCTGCCCGAGACACTGAAATTAGTCAAAGAGTCGAGTCTGCTGAAAAGTAAGAACAGAAAGAAACGAACCGGCAGATATGTTGAGGGAGTCGGAACCGCATGTATGCATTACGGAAACACGCTCGGAGCGATGGGGTGGTATCTTGACGGGGCGGGCGCTCATGTGCAAGTCCACAGAGACGGTTCGATATCAGTAGCCGTTGGAATAACAGAATTGGGTCAAGGCTCGGGGACAACTCTCGTGCAAATGGCGGCAGATGCGTTCGGCGTTAAAACGGAACGGATTCGAGTATTAGAAGTAGATACAAGTTATGTGCCGGACAGCGGTCCTACCGTAGCTTCCCGCAGCACGATAATGAGCGGTAACGCAATTCTCAATGCGGCGGAGCAATTGAAACCTTCGTTAACGAAAGCGGCGGGCAGGCTTCTGAAGATCGCTCCGTCAAAAGTAATATTCAAAAACGACAGAGCATATGATGCCTCGGGTAAAAGGAAGAGTCTGACATTCGAAGCCGTTGCGGAAAACGCTTTCGTAAATAACGAAAAGTTAGCGGCAGCCGGCTGGTGGGTCGCCCCTTATTCGCAGTGGGACATCAAAACCGGGATGGGCAGCACATATTTCGCATACTCCTTCGCAACACATGCCGTAAAAGTTCGAGTGGATACTCTCACAGGGAAAACCAAAGTGTTGGAAGTTGTTGCCGCTCATGATGTAGGAAAAGCCATCAATCCGGAAGGAGTTCGAGCGCAATCTGAAGGGGGAATAGTGCAGGGAATAGGATATGCGCTTTACGAAGATCTGCAGTTCAAAGACGGTAAATTGATGAACCCATATTTTTCCAACTATATTTTACCCTATCCCGAAGAGACTCCCAAAATCAGTACTCTCATCGTAGAGGAGATAGGACCTGATGGACCTTACGGCGCTAAGAGTATGGGCGAACCTCCTATTATCCCGATTGGGGCAGCCGTTGTCAGCGCTGTATCAAATGCGCTCGGTGTTCAATTCAGAGAAATGCCGCTGACTCCTGAGCGAATACTCAGAGGAATTGGAGTATTGAAGAATGGTTGAGCTGCATCCCGCAACCTTCGGAGCACTGCTGCGTTCCATGCTGACCGAATACGAACAACATCAAAGTATCTTCAGCCTTTCGAAAGAAAAATGGTACAAAGCCACAAAGGGGATCGATCATACGGTCATTTTTAACGGTAAAAAAGCTTCGACACCGCTTGGTCCGGCGGCAGGACCCCACACGCAGATGGCACAAAATATTGTCCTATCCTGGTTAGGCGGAGGCAGGATAATGGAACTTAAAACAATCCAGTTGAATGACAGATTGACGATTCCGAGACCTTGTATTGATGCAACAAATGTCGGATATAACGTAGAATGGTCACAGGAATTGTTATTAGAACAATCGCTAAAAGAATATGTCTCAGCCATGATGCTTATAGAGATCCTCAAGAACGAAGATCTCCTTGGAGATGAAGGTGATTCCTCTCATACGATTTTCGATATGAGTGTCGGATATGACCTAAAGGGTATCAAAACGTCCGAGATTCAGGATTGGATCAATTCCATGAAGAACTCTAAAATGCTGATTGATGAGATCAGAAATGAAATTCCTAATGAGTTCTCAAAATATAAGGATTTGGATTATCCGCCGGAAGTCAGCAGTTCAGTTACGCTCAGCACGTTTCATGGGTGTCCGGCGGATGAAATAGAATCAATTTCGCAATTTCTGATGACAGAAATGGGGATAGATGTGGTTGTGAAGATGAATCCTACGCTTTTAGGTAAGGATAGAGTAGATGAATTGCTGCAAGAAGTCATGGGATATCACGATATAAAAACAGAGCAGAAATTCTTTGATTCTGATATGCAGTTTGAGCAAGCGATAGATATGGTGGGACGTTTAGAGGAAACCGCTAAAAGAGAAGGACGATCTTTCGGAGTCAAATTCAGCAACACTCTTATAGTAAAGAATCATAAAAGCTACTTTGAAGATGAAGAAGTCATGTATATGTCGGGAAAACCATTGCATGTTATCACTATGAATCTTGTCGGCAGGTTCAGGGAAACTATAGGAGGAACCCTTCCGATCTCTTTTTCAGCCGGTATTGATCAGCATAATTTTTGCGATGCAGTTTCTATGGGGCTTGTTCCCGTTACGGTATGTACGGATTTATTGCTGCCGGGCGGCTATGGAAGAATGAGCAAATATCTCAGCCGTCTCAGCAATGAAATGGAAGAGATAGGCGCATTCAATATCGAAGAATTCATTTCAAAGTCATCCGATACCGATACGAGCAGGGAAGAAGCGGTCATTGCCAATACAAAGTCGGTAGTCGAAGAGGTGACGGCTGATGTTCGATACAGGAGTGAACAAAACAGTTTGGAGCCGAAAAAAATAGGTTCGAAACTTCATCTATTTGACTGTATAAATTGTGATAAGTGCATACCGGTTTGTCCTAATGTCTCCAATTTCTACATTGAAGTGAATCCGGGTGAAATAGCGTACACACTTCTGAAATATGATGGTTCCAATGTGGAAGAACATCCGGGTGGTACGTTGGTTATCGAAAAGAAGCATCAGATCGCCAACTACGCTGATTTTTGTAATGAATGCGGAAATTGTGATGTTTTTTGTCCCGAAGACGGAGGTCCGTTTATTGAAAAGCCTCGGTTCTTCACTTCTCCCGAAACGTTTGAACTTTATTCCGATGAAGACGGCTATGTCGTTTATGAAGAGAACGGAAAGAGCGTTATCTTGGCGCGAGGTTCTGGAATGGAGTACAAACTGAGATTGGAAGTGAACGGCAATTCTTTATTTAGTGATAAGTACATCTCTGTTGAATTAAATGGTGAGGACGGCAGTGTTATCTCTACTGAAGCCCGGAATGAATGTCCCGATGGTCATGAGCTTTCCTTAAAAACATATCATATAATGAAGCTGCTGTTAGAATCGGTCACTAAAAGCGGAAGCACGAATTTCGTACGCACGGTTTTAGAGGAATCAGCCGCCTGATGTTGATCACTAATGCAGGTATAATAACGGGAAATAAAGAAAATCCGTTTATTTCTGACGGAGCGATAGCAATAGAAGGCACGAGGATTATAGAGGTTGGGAAGAGCACTGAATTGAGCGGAAAGTATGATTCCCATGAAATTTTGGACGCGAAGGGGTCTATTATCACTCCCGGTCTGGTTAACGCTCATATGCACTTGTATAGTTCGTTAGCGAGAGGGATGCCCTTTCCGAAAGAGTCTCCGAAAAATTTTGTGGAGATTCTTGAGAAGGTCTGGTGGAAGCTCGACAAAGCGTTGACTCTTGATGACGTTCGGCTGTCGGCAATGGTTGGTTTGATGGAGAGCGCAAAATGGGGAGTGACCACAGTGATAGACCATCACTCGAGCCCGAATGCGATAAGCGGCAGCCTGAATCTGATAGCCGATGCTTTGAAGGAAGTCGGGATGAGAGGCGTCTTGTGTTATGAGGTTTCAGACAGGGACGGAGCATCTTCAAGAGATGAAGCTATAAAAGAAAATGCCGATTTTCTTGATTCTCTGAACGCAAAGTCGGGTGATTTGGCAGGATTATTCGGTCTGCATGCGTCTTTTACTCTGTCGGATGAAGCATTGGATGCCGCGTTAGAGGCTAACGATGGTCACGGTTTTCACATCCACGTAGGTGAGGATCGGTTTGATTTGGAGGATTCTATCCGAAAAAATAATGTAGGCGTTGTACAACGATTGAGCGAAAAAGGAATACTGACTGAAAAATCGATTGCCGCTCACTGCGTCTATATAGTCGAAGGCGACACTGAATTGCTGAAGGAGTCAGGCGTATTGGTTACGCATCAACCGCAGTCGAACGCGAATAACGGCGTGGGGCGCGCCGGAATCCCCGATCTACTGAAAAAAGGTGTTCGGGTTGCGCTCGGGACTGATAGTTACACTCATAACATTTTGGAAGAAGCACATTTTGCGCTTTTGAACCATGACACGCAAAATAACGGACCGTTGAATATCGATGACCTCAAATTGATTTTAAGTGAAAATGCTTGCGCCGCATCAGGTTATTTAAACGTGAAATTAGGAATAATCGAAGCAGGAGCCGAAGCGGATATTTTAATGTATGACTATGACTCTCCGACGCCGGTAAATTCAGAAAATGCATATGCGCATTTGTTTTACGGTTTGAGAGGGGAGCATCCCAAAAATGTGATCGCAAAGGGAGAGTTCATAGTTAAAGATTTCATTCTGACGAATGTCAATGAAGAAACGATATTAGAGAGATCACGCAAGGCGTCGAAAGAGCTTTGGGATCGGCTATAACAGGAGATTTGAATGACGGAAAAAATTAATTGGAATGCGGCATCGAAATCAGCAGACACTGTTCTTGACATGGTTGGTCGAACGCCTCTTGTAAAACTAAATAAAATAAGCGAAGAAGCAGGCGCCGATATCTACGCTAAAATTGAATGGTACAGCATGTCAGGGAGTCTGAAGGACAGGATATACAAGCAGATGTTTGAAGAGGCGGAAAAAAGAGGTGACCTGAAACCCGGAATGACCGTATTGGAATGCTCGACAGGTAACGCGGGAATAGCCTGCTCGTTCTTGGCAGCCGTAAAGGGATATAAATGTATCATCGTTATGCCTGTCGGCATGAGCGAGGAGCGTAAAAAACTGGATATCGCATACGGTTCGGAGATGGTCTATACGCCGGGCGGCGAGAGCGATGTGGATCTTGCGCTCGAAAAATTAGAGGAGATACGAAGCGCTGACCCCGAAAAATATTGGGTGCCCGGACAGTTCGACAACGCCGATAATATCGCCGCTCATGAGGCGACAACGGGTCCCGAAATATGGGAACAGATGGGAGGCGATATTGACATATTTGTCGCTTCGCAGGGAACGGGCGGAACTCTTACAGGGATAGGAAAATATTTTAAGAGCGTAGGATCAAATGCTCAGCTTTTTGCCGTCGAACCCTCCGAATGTCCTTTACTCTCCCGGCGAGAGTGGGGTGAGCATAAGATAGAAGGGATCGGGGACGGATTTGTTCCGAAAAACCTGCATCTCGAACTGTTAGACGGAATCGTTACCACAACATCTGATGAATCTCTCGAAATGGCTCGGAGGTTGGCGAGAGAAGAAGGTCTTCTTTGCGGTATTTCCAGCGGTTGTAACGTTGTAGCTGCGATAAAACTCGCCAAAAAATTCCCTGAAGCCAAAAAGATAGTTACAATGTTGAACGATACGGGACAGCGATATTTTTCCACCGAATTGATGGGCGAACCGAAAGAAGTGGAAATTCCCGATAGGGAGCATCCGATGGATGATTACACAAAACAGGAATTAGATAAATATCAATCCGCGTGGATTATAGTCAATTGAGGAGATTTGAATGAACAAAAAGTATATCGAGGAAGCTGCTAAAATTCAAGAGAATATGGTTTCCTTTCTTAGAGATATAGTTGCGATACCGAGCCCGAGCTGCGAGGAAAAGGGGGTGGCGGATCGCACTAAGAGCGAAATGGAGAGCCTCGGTTACGAAGATATCAGAATAGACAGTTTCGGAAGTGTGATAGGAAAATTAGGAGAGGGCGAAAAAGTTATTCTTTATGACGCTCATATGGATACGGTTGGTATCGGCGACCCGGATGCTTGGTCGCATGACCCGTATAAAGGGAAGGTGAAGGACGGTATAGTCTATGGACGAGGGACGGGAGACAACAAAGGCGGTCTTGCCTCAATGGTATACGGCGCTGCTCTCGCCAAGAAGATGGGTCATCTTGAAGGAGTGACCCTATATGTCGTCGGATCGGCTCAGGAGGAAACATCCGACGGTCTAGCCTATAAAACCATTATAACGGAAGACGGTTTACGCCCTGATGTAGTTGTGTTGGGTGAATGCACCGGACTGAAGATCTATCGCGGTCAGCGCGGCAGGATGGAGATATTAGTCATCACAAAGGGAAAATCATGCCACGCAAGCGCGCCCGAGAGAGGGGAGAACGCAATATACAAGATGGTGAAGATTATAAATGGTATAGAGCAGTTAAATCCAAAGCTGCGAGACGATGATTTTCTCGGTAAAGGAACGGTCGCGGTCACAAATATGGAGGTCGACACGGCATCTTTGAATGCTGTTCCGGACAAGGCGGTGATCTACATCGACAGGCGGCTTACCGCCGGTGAGACGAAAGAGTCGGCAATTTCTGAGATAAAAGAGATTGCGGGCGATGATGCGGTCGTGGAACTCTCTGAATATAAAGCGACCTCCTATACCGGCAAAGAAGTCGGAATGGAGAAATACTATCCGAGCTGGAATCTTGATCCAAATCATCATGCACTGAAATCGGCTGAGGCGGCGTACAAAGAGATATTCGGTGAGGAGCCGGTTGTAGATAAATGGACTTTCAGCACTAATGGAGTTTATACGGCAGGGATAGAAGGGATTCCTACATTCGGTCTCGGTCCATCGGTTGAAGAGGTGACTCATTCCGTGGACGACCAGGTGAGCATAGATGATCTCATTAAGGCGGCAGCGTTTTACGCCGGTTATCCACAGTTTTTCAAAAATGCTAATTGATCGTGACAGCGCATTTGCTAACGAGGGATACTCTGCCGCAGTAAATAAACAGATATGTGAAAGGGTAGAAAGGGTAGAAAGGGAAAAATATATTTGGATCTGAAAGGCAAGGATTATATAGAAACGGCTGATTGGTCGAACGAGGAGCTCGAAGAACTGCTGCGAGTCGCGGGTGAATTGAAAGATGATTTCAAGAACGGCAGACCGCACAGACGACTGCCCGATAAAACTCTTTTTATGCTCTTCTTTGACAAATCCACGCGGACAAGGAATTCGTTTGAGGCGGGTATGACTCAATTAGGCGGGCACGCGCATTTCATAGATTCGGAAACTTCCCAGATATCGCATGGTGAAAGTCCGAAAGATATGGGAATAATACTCTCAGGTTATGGACACGGCATAGCGATTCGTCATGACCTTTTCCCGGGAGAGGGCAATAAATATCTGCGTGAAGTTGCTGAACACGCCGAAATACCTGTACTGAATATGCAGTGCGATATCGACCATCCATGTCAAACACTTGCCGATCTGATGACTATCAGAGAAATTTACGGGAGTGACCTGAAAGGAAGGAAAATAGCGGTTAGCTGGGCATACGCTCCCTCTTACGCGAAACCGATGTCCGTTCCGCAGGGATTGATATCTCTCATGCCGCGATTCGGCATGGACGTGATTCTTGCGCATCCTCCGGAATTCAAGCTGATGCCGGAGATAATTGAAAAGGCAGAAAAATTCGCAGAGGAGAACGGCACTAAATTTGAGGTGGTCGATTCGATGGAAGCGGCGTTTGAGGATGCAGACGTTGTCTATCCTAAGAGTTGGGGATGTATCGACCTATTCGAAAAACCTGAGGAATCGATTGAATTATCAAAAAAATATAAGGATTGGATCTGTGACGATAAATTAATGAAAATAGCAAAGGATGAATCTATATATATGCATTGTCTTCCTGCCGATAGGAACAATGAGGTCACTGATGAAGTTATCGACGGCAGACAATCGGTGGTATATCAAGAAGCGGAGAACAGACTGCACACTTGCAAAGCGATAATGGCATTGACGATGTGAGCTGATTTTGACTTTTGTAACAAATTTAGAGTGTATCGAGTGCGGCGAAACCTATGAAAAAGAAGGGATCCATTACCTTTGCTCTAATTGCGGCGGGAACTTGGAAGTCAATTATGATTATTCCGCCGCCGCCGAAGAATGGCACAGATATGAAGCCAAGAAGGGGAATGAACTTTCAATATGGAGATACGCGCCGCTTTTACCTGTAAAACCAATTCAGTTCGGCGGATTGAACGTAGGTTGGACTCCGCTGATCGAGAGTGTCAGACTAAAAGAACTGCTCGGAATGCCTAACCTGTCGCTTAAAGACGACAGTAAAAATCCGACTGCTTCTTTGAAAGACAGGGCAACTGCCATTGCACTGGCTCGGAGTTTGGAGAACGGTGCGGAGGTCATAACTTGTGCTTCTACAGGAAATGCTGCCTCTTCGTTAGCCGGTCTCGGCGCTTCGATAGGAGCGACGGTCAAGATTTTCGTACCTGAGAATGCATCGAGAGCGAAGGTAGCGCAAATGCTTTTATATGGAGCAGAAGTGTTCAAGGTAAAGGGGAGTTATGATGATGCATTCGACCTTTGCATTAAGGCAACGGAAAAGTTCGGATGGTATAACAGGAGCTCGGGATTCAACCCGTATCTTTCCGAAGGAAAGAAGACGGTCGCTTATGAGATCTGCGAACAGCTTATGTGGAATCCTCCCGACGCTATCATAGTGCCTGTCGGTGACGGTTGTATTATCGGTGGTGTTCATAAAGGCTTGAAAGATCTGATCGAAATCGGAGTAATCTCTGAAATGCCGCGTCTCATTGCAGTTCAAGCCGACGGCGCTAATTCTATCGTAAAGGCGTTTGATAGCGGTGATGAGATAGGAACAACTGCCGGAAACACAATTGCCGATGGTATTGCAGTCGGTAGACCTCGTGAAGGAGTTAAAGCGCTCCGCGCCGTAAATGAGACGAATGGATATGCCCTGAGCGTCTCGGATGAAGAGATTCTCGAAGCTGTCAGAACACTTACAGAAACGGCTGGAGTTTTTGTTGAACCGTCTGCAGCCGCAACATTAGCCGGATTGAATAAGATGCTGAACAGCAGTCTCTTATCGAAAAGCGATAGAGTAGTATTATTGCTTACCGGACATGGATTAAAAGCGCCTGAAGCAGCTATCGGCGATCTGAAAACAATGACGATAGAACCTGATATTTCCGATGTCGAAAAGGTGTTGGAAGGTTAATATGTCTAAGTATAATATAACACTTGAACTGAACGGTGTAAAACACTCAAACAGTGTTGACACTAAGAAATTACTTCTCAATTATATAAGAGAAGATCTGCATTTGACAGGTACCAAAGAATCTTGTGGAGAAGGCGAATGCGGTTCGTGTACAGTCATTATGGATGGGAAAGCCGTGAACTCATGTTTGATACTTGCCGTTGAAGCTGACAAGAGTAAGATAACTACAATTGAAGGATTGGAGATTGAAGGAAATCTTGATTCTATACAACAGGGTTTTATAGACGAACATGGAGTTCAATGTGGATTTTGCATTCCGGGATTTATTATGACGGCACGTGCAGCGTTTGATTCTGATCCTGATCTGAAACGCTCGGACATACCTGGTGTTGTAGCTGGAAATCTGTGTAGATGCACCGGATACGTGAAGATATTCAAGTCAATAGATAAAGCTCTTCGGCTGGAGAGGAAGCGATGATCTATATCAAACCTGCGGATAAGAAAGAACTCTTGGAATTAGTCGCCCAGCCATCGTTCAGAAAAAATAACGGTCAAATACTGGCAGGCGGGAGCGATCTCTTGGTTAAGATGGAGCATTTCGGTTTAAAGACTGGAATGATCGTAGATGTAAAGAGTATAAAGTCTCTTAGGGGGATAACAAAAAAAGATAACGTTATTAGAATAGGTAGTCTAACGACACTCAGTGATATTCTTGAATCAAAAATATTATCAAAGAACGCTCCGAATCTTACTCAAGCGGCAAAAAATTTCGCAGCAATTCAAATGCGTAATCGTTCGACCATCGGCGGAAATATATGTAATGCATCACCCGCTGGTGATTTGATTCCACCACTTTACGCTCTTGAAGCTACTTTAAAACTTGAGTCTCAAAGAGGAATACGAACGGTGAATATACAACAATTTTTTAAAGGACCCGGTAAAACTGTATTAAAACCGGATGAGCTGCTGAGCGAAATTTCATTCAGCGCGCTGCCGTCATCAACATTCAGCAGATTTTATAAACTCGGACAACGTGAGTCGATGGCTATAGCAGTAGTGTCACTTGCTCTGAATTTTAATTCTGAAAATAATAGATTCAAAGATGTGCGAATAGCCTTGGGGTCAGTCGCACCAACGGTGATCAGAGCGAAGGAAGCTGAGAAAATCCTTGAAGGAACTGATATTTCACCGGAAATAGTCGAAAAAGCTGCAAAAATAGCCGCTAAGGAGTGTTCACCTATCTCAGATGTTCGCAGCAGCGCCGATTACAGAAGATTAATGGTTCTGCGATTGCTCCCGGAATTATTGAAAATTGCGTGATAAAAAGCTACATAAAATAAATAATAACAATAAATTATGTATATATTTTTCACAGTAACTTCATCGTTGTCTCTCATCACATATAATCAGATCAAACTTGCTGCACAACACAAAATAACGCTAAAAGTGTCATCTATCACGCAACCCGGAAGTAAATTTCATAATTTCCGGTTATGAAGGTAAAATCCGTAAACAGTATAGTTTTTTGGAGCGCCATGGCAATGGCATTCTGGCTTATTGATTCCATAATTGATTCAATTGTATTTGGTGAAGGTTCATTATTTTCGGAACTGTTCAACCCCCAATTGGACGATCTATTATTGAGATTACCGATAGCTGCATTACTGATCGCTGTCGGCGTTTATTTTCATAACAACGATCCGGATGAAAAAGATATTCATTCAAAAAATAAATTAACAGCTGATGATCTGCAGAATATAATTAACCACGTTCCACAATTGATATTTTGGAAGAACAGGGATTTGGTCTTCATGGGCTGCAATCAAATGTTTGCGGAAGAGGTTGGATTAAAGAATCCTTCCCAAATAATTGGCAAGACTGAAAATGAAATATTTACAAACCCGAAAGATATTAAAATTTTTCACGAAGCCGATAAGCGTGTACTTGAAACCGGAATTCCTGAAATCCGT
Organism: Fidelibacterota bacterium MT.SAG.2; assembly: GCA_004402915.1. Lineage (GTDB taxonomy): Bacteria > Fidelibacterota > SORT01 > SORT01 > SORT01 > SORT01. Next base: position 1,927 of record SORU01000017.1, on the reverse strand, counting down.
TCTAACAAGAAAGAGATCACGGGAAGTGGTGAAGAGATATGGATAGATACAAATAGAATGCCATTACATGATAGACGTGGTAATATAATTGGAATTCTCGGCACAAGCGAAGATATAACCAAAAGAAAATTGGCTGAGGAGGAGAACCTGCAACTCTCCGAAACATTACAAGACAGGGTTAACGAATTAACAGCGCTTTACGCAATTGATAGAGTGATTGAAAATAGCGATGATCTCACCAAAACTTTGGATAGCATTGAAAAAATAGTGCTGGGTGCGTTACGGTATCCCAAAAAAGCATGGGTTAGGATTCGCGCAAAGGAGACAGAACATACTCTGAATGAAAATAATAAAAACGATTCTTCGTTCATTTCGGGTGAAATAAGAGTCGGCGGAGTCAGAATAGGCTCAATTGATGTGGGCTATAGCGATGACAGCAACGCATCGAAAGAGGAAATTGACCTTATCACCGCTGTCTCAGGCAGGATCGGAAGATTCATGGAAAGAATGGAGTTACAGGAAAAAATATTGAATAAAGAGCGGAATGAATCTACGCAGAAAATAGCGGCAGCGGTTGCCCATGAAATTAGCCAGCCACTGCAGGCGTTGACAATAATTTCCGATATGGCAAAGGGTGACTGGAAGGCGAATATAGATCTCTTGGATAAAATTCCCGAGCAGATAGAAAAAATATCCGCTCTCGTTGAGAAAATGATGGACCTTGAAAATGTAAAGACTATGGATTATGCGGGAGGCGTTGAAATTGTCGATCTGAATAGATCTGCAAGCGGGCATAAAAATCCGGTGATCAGAAAGGTTTTGGTCATCGATGACAACGAGGAAGTCCTCGCTATGATAACCGAGGTTATACGAGGTGAAGAGATAGAAGTTGATAGCGCTTCTACAGGTGAAGAGGGATCAGAGATGATAGAGAAGAATAAATACGGGCTTATTATTTGCGATATAAAACTTCCCAATATTGATGGATTTGAACTGTTTAAATCCATTCAAGATAACCTTGGAGCTACTAAATTCGTATTTATGTCGGGTTATATAACAATCGATAAACATATGGAACTGATAAGTCAAGCTTATGCATTTTTACAGAAGCCATTCAACGTAAACCAGATCATAAATATTCTGAACAAGATTTTCAACTCCGGAAACGAAGCTTAAAATTTCATAAGATAAGCTTATGTAGGTAACCGGATTGCGGTCAGGGCAAGCCCTAACCCGCACGAGGGCCGGTAGAGAGATCAAAAAAAATCTCTCTAATTGATAATTCTACATAAAAATAATTATGGATTACAAAATTAAAGATATTAAATTATCTCAATTCGGAATCATGGCGGGGTAGCTCAGTTGGCGAGAGCGACGGACTCATAACCCGTAGGTCGGCAGTTCGAGTCTGCCCCCCGCTACAACGATTTGCATTACATTCAAAAATTATAGCAGTTCAATATTTTGTAAATCTTTAAATCGTGGCAGTTCTGCCGGACTCATATTCCTTTTCTTACAACCGAAAAACTGCCCACTCCTGAACAAGGAATAATAACAGGTGTAAGGAATGAATTATCAGAGATTCTTCCAATTGCCATAAAATTGAGTCAGAATTATCCCAATCCATTTAATCCGGCAACAAAAATAGAATTTTCACTTCCAAAGCGATCAGAGACATCTCTAATAATTTATAACGTTTTGGGTCAGGAAGTAAAAAGGCTCTTGGACGGTGACCTTGCAGCGGGTGATTATGAACTGTTCTGGGATGCTTCCCGATATTCTTCAGGAGTCTACTTGTACGAGTTACGCACAGAAAAATATAGATTTGTGCGTAAAATGTTACTTGTTAAGTAATCAGCAATCTTTAAACAGAAATCCCGATAGTACCCAACATCTAAGTAATATTTATCAAAAATCAAATAATATT
>SORU01000016.1 GCA_004402915.1 Fidelibacterota bacterium MT.SAG.2 | reverse complement strand
TTATTATTCTGTTCCGCTGAGGGAAGTTCCCGCGGTCAGGAGCTGTGCCCATCGGAAATTCGCTTATGAGCGCTCCCTTTTCGATCAGAGCTGTAGAGAGTCCGACATTTTCCTGGGGGTATATCCTGTCCAATCCCGAACCGAGCACTCCAATACTTCGCCCTCCGATACTGAGAGCAGCCTTATGAGCAAGCGAATCCACACCTTATGCCAGTCCACTGATGATTGTCAGACCCTCTCTCGCAAGCTCGGTAACGATCTTTTCTGTCATTACTTTACCGTATTCGGTTACTCCCCTTGTGCCGACAACAGCCAGAGAATATGCATCTTCTTCTTTTATCTCACCTTTGATGAAGTAAAATGGCGGCGGATCATAAATAGCTTTCAGCCGGTTCGGATATTCATCAGACCAGTACGAAACAAGTCTACATCCGCTTCGTTCCACAGATTCTAATTGATTTGAGATGAATTCCTTTGAATTTGTGGAGAGAATCAGCTCCGCCCTGTCTGTTGTTATCCCTTTGAATTTAGAAAGCTCGCCACTTGTTTTACCGAAGACTTCAGCCGGCGAACCGAATTCCTCAACTAACGCTATAAACGTTGCCGGACCAACGTTTGGGGCATTGTGGAGCCTTAACAGGTCTTCAATCGGAAAGTTTTTTGAGCTCATCCCATATCCCGTAAATCAGTTTTTTAACACCTTCGCCCGTCACCGCGGAAATAACGTAAGGCTGCTTATCTCCTATCTTCAAACTCCGTACGGCTTCTCTGTCTGCCGACGAGTCTATCTTATTCAACGCTATCATAAACGGTTTTTTGGAAAGATCGGTCGAATACGATGCGAGTTCATTTCTCAATTTATCATACGCATCCTCAGGCGCTTCCTCTAGACAATCTATCATATATAAGATCATTTTCGTTCGTTCGATATGTTTCAGGAACCTGTCGCCGAGTCCCTTACCCTCGTGAGCTCCTTCGATCAATCCGGGAATATCCGCAACGAGAAAACTCTTATACTCCTCCACGCTTACGATCCCGAGGTAAGGCTCAAGCGTCGTGAACGGGTAATCGGCTATCTTAGGCCGTGCCGCGCTTATTCGCGAGAGGAGCGTTGATTTTCCTGCATTTGGATAGCCAACCAATCCAACGTCAGCAAGGAGTTTGAGTTCCATTTCAAATTCGATTTCTTCGCCCCTTCGTCCTAATTCCGATTCGTTCGGATTCTGAAAAGTAGCCGTCACGAAGCGCGCATTCCCTCTTCCCCCCTTTCCCCCGGCGGCTATCACGACCCGCTCGTTTGTTTTAGTCAGATCGGCGATGATCTTTTTCGTCAGCCTGTCTCTTATTATCGTACCGGGAGGCACTTTTAGAATGGCAGGGTCACCGTTTTTACCTGTTTTGTTGGAACCGGAGCCATGCCCTCCTCGCCCTGCCTTGTAACTTTTTCTGTACTTGATGTCTTTAAGAGTGGATAGATTTGTATCGACCTCGACAATAATATCACCGCCGTCTCCGCCATCGCCGCCGTTCGGACCTCCTTTGGCAACGTGCTTCTCCCGCCGAAAACTTATTATACCGTTGCCCCCATTACCCGCTTTGACTTTAATAACGGCATAATCTACGAACATGAGAAATCCTGTTTAGAGGTTATCGGTCAGTGCTTCGGCGAACTCGAATGTTCCTAATTTGACAGCCCCTTCCATTTGCCGTTCGAGATCATATGTAACGCGTTTCTGTAAAATAGTTTTCTCGAGCGCCGATTCTATCATTTCTCCCGCCTCAGTCCATTTGAGGTAATTCAACATCAGCACTCCCGACAGAATAAGCGAACCGGGGTTGACCATATTTTTATTCGCGTACTTCGGCGCAGTTCCGTGCGTGGCTTCAAACAGACCTATCTCGTCGCCGATATTCGCTCCCGGCGCCATTCCAAGCCCGCCGACCTGAGCGGCACACGCATCTGAAAGGTAATCACCGTTGAGGTTCGGCATAGCCGCAACCTCGTAATCTTCCGTACGAGTCAATATCTGTTGGAACATACTGTCCGCTATCCTGTCGTTTACAAGGATCTTGCCATCGGGGAGATTCCCGTCGTGGTCATCCCAAAGAGCTTTTTCAGTCAAAGTTTCGTTTCCGAATTCTTCGGCAGCCAGTTCATATCCCCAATCTCTAAATGCTCCTTCGGTGTACTTCATTATATTCCCTTTATGCACCAGAGTGAGCGTCTTTCTCCCTTTGGCAATCGCATATTCAATAGCCTTTCTGACAAGACGTTTTGTTCCGAAAACGCTTATAGGTTTCAGACCGATGCCTGAATCGGATCTGATCTCTTTTCCGAATTTTTCTTTAACAAATTTGATTATCGCAGCGGCTTCATCGCTTCCTTCCTGCCATTCTATTCCCGAGTAAACATCCTCCGTGTTCTCTCTGAATATGACGATGTTCATCTTTTCGGGGTTTTTCACAGGACTCGGAACACCCTTGTAATATTTTACAGGTCTAATGCACGCATACAGATCCATCACCCGGCGCAGCGTTACGTTCAGACTCCTGAAACCCCCGCCAATAGGAGTTGTGAGCGGTCCCTTGATAGCCACAATATGATCTCTTATTGCGTTAATTGTCTCATCCGGCAGGTATTCGCCATAAAGTTCGTTAGCCTTTTCACCGGCATAGATCTCCATCCACTCTATTTTCTTTTCGGAAGCGTACGCTTTTTCTACAGCTGCGTCTATCACATATTTTGTTGCTTTCCAGATATCAGGACCGATTCCATCACCCTCAATAAATGGAATGATCGGATTTGACGGAACCTGTATTTTACTGTTTTCAAACGTTATCTTTTTACCCGTTACAGGCTGATTTATTTTATCGTACGGCATTTATTATTCCCATATTCTTATCAAATTAGATCGATGAATCAGTTGTTAGTCACTGGAAGCGCTCTTTGCGGTGGAGCTGCTTTTCGCAGTCTCCTTCGCGGTTGAAACTTTGTCTGTTTTCTTCGTTTCCTTCTTGGCATCCTTTGATTCAATTGGCTTTTTGTTTTTATAGTCGGTTATATAGAAACCGGAACCCTTGAATATAAGTCCTGATCCGCCCCCAATTAGTCTAACGGCGGTGTTCTTCCCACACTTTAGACACTTTTTTTTAGGTTTGTCGGTTATCGATTGAAAAAGTTCATAAATTTCTCCACAATTGGAGCATTTATAATCATACGTCGGCATAAATTTCCTTCTTTATTTCACTGTTATTCACTGATTGAAGCGCGGCAATCGCTGCCACTAAAACTATATCATCTGCTGAACACCCTCTGGAGAGGTCGTGCATAGGTGACTTAAGACCTTGAAGCAAAGGGCCTAATGCTGTATAACCTCCAAGCTGCTGAGCGATCTTGTATCCGATATTTCCGCTGTCAAGGTCAGGGAATATCATCACATTGCTCTTTCCTGCTACCCCGCTGTCCTTCGCTTTACTTGCACCGATCGTTTCATCAACAGCTGTATCGAACTGTAATTCGCCATCCATCTCAAGATCGGGTCTTAGTTTTTTCGCGATCTCTAATGCATTTTTTACTTTACTGACCCGTTCATGGTCGGCGCTCCCCTTAGTTGAATAGGATAGAAACGCAATCTTTGCCTCTTCACCCGTGAGCACTGAATGCGAATCGGCTGATTCCACTGCTATCTCCGCTAATTGTTCCGCTGTCGGATCAGGTATCACTCCGCAATCTCCGAATGTATATACTTTATCTTCCCTCGGAGATATCATAAGGAAAGTGCTTGAAAGGGTTCGTCTATTTCCCTTCAGACCGATGAATCGTAAAGCGGCTCTCACAACATCGGCGCTTCTGTTCACTGCTCCGGCAACGCAGGCATCGGCTTTTCCTGATAACACCATCAATGCGCCGAAATTTAAGGAGTTTTTACTCATCTCTTCCGCTTCTTCGTTGCTCACTCCTTTTTTCATAAGGCGATTAAAGGTTAATTCGGCGAATTCATTATTGTATTCGGAGGAAATGGGATCAATGATAGAAACATTTTTTAAGTTGATATCACCATTGGAAGCAGATTGCAGTATCTTATCATTGTCACCTAACAATGTAACTTTAGCAATGCCTTTTTCGGTCAATCGAGAAGCTGCGCTGATCGTCCGAACGTCTTCCCCTTCGGGAAACACCACATGGGAACCGACCTTTTTTGCCCGTTCAATTATTTTATTTGTGTAAAGCATTCAGACTTATTTCTTAAATTTTTCTTGTAATTTAGCCTTGACATAATCGGGCACATATTCGCTTACATCACCGCCAAAACTCGCAACCTCTTTCACTATTGTCGAGTTTAGATGAATGTATTCCTGAGCCGGTGTCAAGAATACGGTTTCAACATCGGGATTTAATTTTCTGTTCATCAATGACATCTGAAATTCGAACTCGAAGTCGGATACAGCTCTCAAACCTCTGATCATGGCAGACGCATTTACTCGTTTCAGATATTCCGCTATCAGGCCGTCAAATTGGTCAACCTCTATTCTTTCTTCATTTTTCAGCACCTGGTGAATCATCTCAGCCCGTTCAGTTAGATTGAACAAAGGTATTTTTTGGGTGTTTACCGCTACGGTAACAATGATCTTGTCAAAAAGTTTGGCGCTTCTCTTAATTATGTCAACATGACCGTTGGTTATTGGATCAAACGTTCCCGGATATACAGCTATTTTCATCTGTTTTCCTCGAATATATAAACCGTGGTTCTACCCATTTTTTTTACACGGCTTGGTTCTAAAGGAAAGTTCTCTTTCATCTTTGAAGATGCTTCCAAAATGAATGAGCCGTTTTCCTCTAATGAGCCGGTTGCTGCGGATATCAGCTCCGATATCCTTTCATATTTATATGGCGGGTCAGCCAATATCAGGTCCCATTTTTCTGATTCCCATGCTTTAAGCTGATCAATACAATCGTTACGAACGATCTTCACTTTATCAGCGGCAAGTATCTTATCAACATTCGTCTTAATCAGTTCAACAGTTTTGGCAGAATGTTCAACATATGTGACACTCGCTGCTCCCCTGCTCAATGCCTCGATACCTAAATTCCCCGTTCCGGCAAAGAGATCAAGAATTTTAGCTCCTTCCATGTTGGTCATCACGCTGAAAATCCATTCCTTCGTTCTGTCAGCCGTAGGACGCAGATCATTCCCGGGAAAACTTGAAAGCCGCAGACCACGATGGCTACCGGATATTATCCTCACCATGTTTCAGGATAATGCTTTACTGTTGGATCTGATGAGATTAAGATATAATGAAATCGTCGATGTAGCAGAGTCGTTACTTTGGATGGATGCTCTTGATATTCCGTAAGCTATATCAAGTTTTGCAAGAGAATCGATAAATTTGCTTATAGATTCATTTGAACCGGAAGCGGTGATCGTTATCGGGATAGATGATCCTCCTCTCATCTGAACCGCAGAGCTTGTCTTGAATTTGATCAATTTTAATCCGTGTGCAGCTGTAAGCGTGGTCAGTCTGTTTTTAAACGGTTCAGCCTTCAACATATTTCTTTTCTTATCACCCGATTTCGGAACTATTCCCTTGAATTGAACCGATCCGCTAAATTGGGTCGCAAATGCATATCCAACAGCAGATTTGGGGCTTTCAAACCTTACGGCCCTTAGATTGCTTGTTGGCCACTTTTGCCGAATATTTCTAAGAAGCAGAGCAGCCTCCTCCCGAGTATTCATCCCCAAAGCAAGAGTGACTCTACTACTTGAAACGGTTAGCTTTATATTACTCATACTTTCGTTAACTGATGAAATAATGGAGTTGAAGACATCAAGAAGGATTCTTCCCTCGGTTACCTGGGATAATTCGCTTCCTCTTTTTTGAACAGTTTTATCCGGAGATCTCTTTACAGCTCTATTCGATTTTCCCGTGCTTCGGCTCTGTTTAGGTTTCTTATCGATAGTCGATAGTTTTTTTGGTGTCGGCTTTGTAGCAGGTTTTTCAATGACTTTGGGCTTCTCCGGACTATCCATAGGAGTTTCGTCAGCTATGACCATAGTATCAACAGTAGTTGAGTCGCTACCCCCCGAAAACCATCCTTGTAAGTATGCCAAATATCCCGAGCCTCCAATGGCTCCAACCACCAACAAAATCAATATTATTTTAAGAGCTCCACCTTTGTTACCACTCTTCTTGGATTTTTCCTTTTTCTCCGGTTTAGGAGTTTCTACAGTTATCTCCTTTACCGGGGGAAGGGTTTCCTCCGCGTTTCCGTCTTTTTTTAGTAAGTTTACTTTTACCACGAGAACTAAAAAACCTCGTCTTCAATTATAGGTCTTATCGCCATGCCGAGAGTCTCAGTGAAACGACCTGAATTTTCGCTGATTAACGCTTCCGGGATTTCTTCATGTAGCTCCAATCCTTTAAATGGGTCTACCTCAATAATCCTGTCCCCGTCATGAAGGGCGGTGATATTGTTAAGCAATTCTCCCTTCTGAGTTCCATTATATATAAACAGCTTATCTACGATAGTTAACGGATCGGCGCTATTATTAGCGGAAAGAGACGTTATCAAATCTTCAAACCCCATGTCCTTTTCAGTTCTGTCAAGCATGTAGGTGGAACCGTCGCTCTCCACATGGAAAAATGCGTTTCCGGTAAACTCTCCGTCCTTAACCATCGTGATTGAATAAATGTCGTCATTATGCCGTACGATTGCAATTTTCCCAGTTCTTGCTTGAGGATAAGAAAATAATACACTGTTTAATCCTGCAAAAATATCCACATCGACAAACTCCACAGGGATATCAACCGATGAGCTTATGGATTGAAACATCTCGATGATATTATTGTCTATTGCGATTGAGAGGTACTTGTTATATTTGGGCAGTTCCTCCGTGAGAGGATAGATATCTATCAAATATTTATTTGAAGAATATCCGAATTTTTTTGACGCTTCCCATTTTACAAATTCATCTTTTTCATCCTCCGGAAGCCCCGAATCAACATGATGAACGCTAATCACTGACCATAAACGATTCAAAGTGAATGATATAGAATTCGGACGTCCGGGTAATCCCTCGATGATCGGCTCAAGATAAGAAAGTATCTTATCCTTGGCATCCGAGCCGGAACTTATCGCTGTCCAAAGATCGTCTGAAGCTTCAACTTCGTTTACGGCAAGAACTTTAGCGCTCTTATCTTCATATGCGACTTCCACCGAACGAAGGATTTTACCTTCAACGGTTATGCCGAGATTCGGCAGCTGATTATAGCTCTCATCGTTCAATCTTTATTATCCTTTAAAAGTTTAATTCAAACTTAACGGTCATCAGACAGCCAGGATCTGTCCCCATCATCGATAAATCCGTGAATCGAATCCACCATGGTGAAAACCAAATACCTGCTCTTGTAATAATCCTCTCTCAACCAACGTCTGGGAGAGATAAGGACTGATTCATCAATTTTGTCCTTCAAATCACCAAGCGTAAATGAATAGGGAACAGTGCCTGAAACAATCGGTAATCTTCTTACAACTTTCTCAGCAACTTCCGCAATTTCCTCTGTCTCTGTCATAGCAGTGTCATCAACCGCACCAACGCTATCCATAGCCATTACTGAAGAATCTGATATAGCTGAACTGTCGGCAACAAGCAGACTGTCCTCCATTTCGGTGCTGTCCGCCGAATCTGACATTGATTCGGTATGAGCCGGTTCCATCTGCATCATTAAAATAACTAAAACGTCCTCGTCGTAATCAAAGATCTCATCCACTATACCGAGGGTTTCGTCATTTATGGTACGATCATCTATTATTATTATTTCAGGTCTCCACTCCTTCTGCAGGGACAGCACTTCATGAATTGAGGCTAATGTCCTCATCTCATAATTCTTCTCCAGTATAACTTCGGCGAATAAACTTCTCAGGGAATCATCGGACTCAATCAGTGTAATTTTGAATGGATTTAATTCCTGTCTGATCGGACACGCAATATAGATCGTTCTGTTATTCGCGATATCGACCGTGTACCTTTCATGAACGAACGGACAGCTGAACAGTTCCTCGCTAATCGGCCGGCTCATCAAGGTGTCAACCCTTGCTGCCAAATCTCCCTGAGTATCTATTGCGTAAATCATAGTATCAACTCTGAGAGTTTCGGCGCCATAGAAACTCGTGTCTGCATTTACCGAATCCAGCGCCATTTGCACTATTTTCAGCGCTTCCTCGGGTGACTCAGGAAATCTATTGACCAATCTATAAAATTCTATTTCGAGTTCGTAGAGATTTTCCATCCGAATTCTGCATTCCTCTCTCAGCGCATCCTCTTCACTCCAGAGAGACTTCGGAACAAATAATACGGCGATGAACAACACCGCAAATACGGCAATAGCTGCATCGAAATAAGGTGATAGTTTTTTATCGTAAAGTTTGAGATTGATCAAAATTCCTCCTGAATTTATTAGTTTTTTGCATTTTCACTCATATCTCCAATTATAATATACGGTCTGATTTTGTTCAGTTTAATTTTTCCTATTCCCTTTACTTTCTACAGTTCATCTACAGATTTAAAAGAGCCGGTTAAATTTCTTCTGTTGATTATCCGCTCCGCTATTATCTGTCCGATACCCGGCAGCAGCGTTAATCCATCGATAGGGGCTTTGTTTAGCATTATCGAATGAAGCGTCCCATCGTCATTGAGTTTCGTTATGCCGGAAGATACGTCATATTCCGACTGAAGCATTAACGCAGCTTCTTTAAACTTTTTATCTTCCGCAATTAATTTTGGGATCGAATCGGTTAACCCTTCTTCAAAGGTCTTATCCCTATAATAATCAACACCCATGCCTAAGAGGAATGTCACCGCTAAAAAGCTGATTGCTGCTGATTCTTTATCTGTAAAAAGTTTTTTCATATAGTCGATTCGTTTTAAACTATTATGCGGAAATTATTGTCAAATTTCTGCCGATAAATTGGCAAATGAACCCTTTCCTATCCTTTCAGTAGGCGCGGAACCGTTACTTTTCTCTAATTTCTCTAACAACGTTCTTTGTTCTTTACTAAGTTTGGACGGTGTCCAGACTTGTATCCTTACTAATTGATCGCCTTTTCTGCTGCCGCGAACATCAGGCAGCCCCTTGCCTTTCATCCTCAACATTTTACCGGACTGGATGCCCGCCGGGATCTTAAGATTCGCTTTACCTGTAATGGTAGGAACTTCTATCTCAGTTCCCAGCGCTGCTTGAGCAAAGGTGACTTTTACCTCAATAAGAATATTGCGATTATCTCTGACGAAGTATTTATGGTCTTTGATTTGAATAAATACTATTAGATCGCCTCGCGGCGCTCCATGCTCACCCGCATTCCCTTCACCTGCGAGAGTTAAATAATTACCGGTATCCACTCCTTGAGGTATGTTGACAGAAATTGTTCTGCTCACCCTTTTTCTGCCGCTTCCTCCACAACTTTTACAGAGACGATCTATTATCTGCCCCTCGCCGTTACAATTCGAACACGACTGAACATTGATGAATTGACCGAATAGTGAACGGGATACCTGCCTGATCTGTCCCTGTCCCTGACATACGGGACATGTTTTTTTACTGCTTCCCGGTTCCGCTCCTTCGCCGTGGCATACTTCGCAATTCTCGTATCTTTTGATCTTCAATTTCTTCTCAACACCTGAAAATACCTCTTCAAGCGTTACCTCAAGAGTCAATTTCAGGTTACTGCCCCTTAGCTGCTGACCTGCTCTTCTTCGAGGAGACCCAAACGAATCGCCGAAACCGCCCATTCCACCGAAACCCTGTTCCATAAAAGTTCTTAAAGCGTCTGACAGATCGAAAGCATCTCCCGCAAATGGATCAAATCCACCTCCACTACCTTTAACCCCGGCTTCTCCGAATTGGTCGTATCTGGCTTTCTTTTCACGGTCAGCGAGCACCGAATATGCATGTGAAATGGCTTTAAACTCCTTTTCCGCAGTTTTATCTCCCGCATTTCTGTCGGGATGATATTTCATGGCGAGCTTTCTATAAGCTTTTTTTATTTCATTTTCGGTGGCAGAACGGTCCACTTCAAGTATGCCGTAGTAATCCCTTGCCATTTTAAATTTTGTTTACCTTTACTTTTGCGTGGCGTAACACTCTGTCATTATGCTTGTAACCCTTCTCAAGTTCTTCGAGGATAATGTTATTTTTTTGCTTAGGATCACTTTTCACCAACATCGCCTCATGAAATTCAGGATCAAATTCCTCTCCAACTGTTTCGATGGCTGAAACCCCTCTACTTTCCAATATATTTTCAAAATTATCCTTTATCAATTCGATACCCGAGATGAACGATTCCCCAGCTTTATGTTCTTTGGCAAAGTACAAAGTCCGATGAATATCGTCCAAAAGCGGTAAGAAAGATGCTACAGCATTGTCTTCTACCCGTATTAGGGCTCTCTGTGTTTCCCTTAGCGTTCTTTTTTTATAATTTTCAAATTCCGCTAATCGCCTGAGATCTTTATCCTTCAGCTCTTTAATATCTTTTTGCGCCTGTTGAAGCTTTGTCAGAGACTTTTTCTTCTTTGTTTTTTGTTCTGCGCTTTGTTTGTTTCAGCACTTTCTTCAATTATCTCGACATCAAGTTCCTTTTCCGTCAAATCAGCGATTCCCTCCCTCATTTCAGTTAGACAAAGTTTGTGATAGTGTATTTGCCGTATGCACAACGATAGTCATCGCCTTCTCATAATGCATCCTTAAAGGACCTACAACCGCAATTATACCCACTTGATTTCCGAAATTATAGGGAGACGTTACAAAACTGAGTTCGGACATATCGGGATCATCCAATTCATCTCCGATTAGGACACTCACGCCTTTCTTATTTGATGATTCCTGAATCCGTTTAATTAGGTTTTTTTCATTCTCGATCACGCTCAATAAGCTTTTCATTCTCTTAGGATCCGCGAATTCTGGTTTCGACATTATATTTGCCGAACCACTGAACGTTATTTTTTCATTTTCACTAAAATCGAAAACTCTATCAGCGGAGTCTATCAACATCCGGACAATACCTGAACTTTCATTCGTCAGATCGCTGCACCGCATAGAAATGCTTTTCCGTATCTCCCTCAGTGAAAGTCCTGAAAGTTTTTCGTTGAGTTTTGTCGATATAACGTCCAATGCTTCTGTAGGGATAGTAGAGCGTATCTCCAATACTATGGTCTTTGCAAATCCCTCGTTAAGCTGCAACACGAGCATAACCGTTTGGCTTGATACCGAAAAAAGATTTATCCGAGTCAGCTCACCCTCTAATATAAATGGTGCAATGGCGATGCCGAGGTCAGACGTAAATTCTCCCAAAAGCCTGCTCGCAGTTGAGAGCAGCGATTCAATATCAACCGCATAAGGGCGTAATGAATCCGAAATCTCTTCCTGCTCACGCAAACTCAGTTCTTTTCCCGGATCAAGTAGATCTACGAAAAATCTGTACCCCTTACTCGTCGGAACTCTTCCCGCCGAAGTATGAGGGTGAGATAGATACCCTGTCTCCTCAAGATCGTTCATAACATGCCGAATGGTAGCGGGACTAAATTTTATATTCCTTCTCTTTTTAAGAGTGTTTGAGCCTACCGGCAAAGCCGAAGAAATAAATTCTCCGATTATTGCTTTCAGTATATTTTCTTCTCTTTTGTTCAGCTCATTCATCTTTTAGTCATACCTTTTCTATTTAACCTTAAAAAGTATACTACAATCCACTTTCAGTCAAGATAAAATATAGGGGAATTAGCTGTTTAGATAGTGTTTTGAGATATTTTATGGTATGTGTTTAGAAGGAATACTAATCACATCTTCTCTCTGAGGTACTTCCTGACAGATATATTACTGCTGAACCATCCGAGAAAAAGACCGAAAAGCAGCATCCCTAAATAGATTTCATTGTTTATCTCGATCCTGTGCAGCGGCAAATACCCTCTCAGAACGAATCCGGCTGCCCTATACGCTGCCTCAAGAATTCCAATGGCTACTATTCCCGCCAACAAGCCCTCCACCATACCCTCGACCACAAATGGCCGTCTTATGAAACTATCCGTTGCTCCCACCAATCGCATCGTCCAGATCAGGTCACGCTTTGCGAATATTGCGAGCTTTATTGTGTAAGATGAGATCAGTATTGCCGCAAAGAGTACTATGAATCCTACTACCATTGCGGCTCCGATGAGAATTTTAATATATTTGTCCACAATCACTAAAAGGCTTTTCCGGTAACGCACCTCTTCGATATTTTTCAAATTCGCGATTCTGCTTGCGATATATGATGCGTCAATTGCTGTACCGAATTCCGGTGATACTCTTACAATAAATGATGCCGGGAAGGGATTTGTTCCCAATATTGTCATCACGTTTTCGCCGAATTCTTTTTCAAATTTTCGAGCTGCCTGCGCGGGAGATATATAAGTCAAATCCCGCACGCCTTCTATCTTACCGATATCCTTTGCTAATTGGATCACAACGTCATCGGCTGTATCCAATTGAACAAAAACTGTTAGGTCGAATTGTGAACGAAGAAATTTAATGAATTTTTGTCCATTCCATCCGACCACGGCAGCAGTACCTACCGTTGCGATTGCCAACGAAAGTATTAGGACCGCAAGAATGGCTGCCCCCCTTACTCTCCGAAGATTTTTCAGACCTTCGCTAAGTGAAAAGAAGAAACTCATTCCGCCGGCTCATCCATTGAATCCTCTTTAACTTTACCGTCTACAAGATGTATACGACGAAAACCCATCCCCTTTATCATGTTGTAATCGTGTGTAGCCAAGACAACCGAGGTGCCTTTCTGCTGAATATTAATTAGAATATCCAAAATTGATTTAGAACTTTCGGGATCGAGATTTCCCGTCGGTTCATCGGCAAGGATCACATAAGGTTCCACAACCAATGCTCTTGCTATAGCGACACGCTGTTGCTCGCCACCCGAAAGCTGATCCGGCAAATGATAGCGGCGATGATTCAGGTCTATCTGAGCAAGTACTCTCGCCGTCATCTTTTTCACATCCCCCCGTTTATAACCTGTTGCCCGAAGCGCAAAAGCAATGTTATCGTACACATTCCTGTCATTCAGCAATTTAAAATCCTGAAATATCATCCCCACCTTACGCCGAAGATACGGAATTTGTTTCCGCGTGATAGAGCCCGAATCAAATTCCTCCACCGTGACCCTTCCGGAACTCGGTTTGATCTCCATGTACAACAGTTTGAGAATTGTGGATTTTCCCGCGCCTGTCGGACCGGTGATACAGACAAACTCACCCTTATTAATTTCAAAAGTTATGCCCTCAACACCTATGGTATTGGAAAATCGCGCTGATACATTTGCTAAACTTATCATCTTTTCACGATTTTTTTAGGATTTATAAATCCCTATCGCAAGCGTAGCCCAACCTGCAAGCAGAGCCAACCCGCCAAACGGCGTTACGGCTCCCCACATCTTTTGTCCTGTCAGGGCGAGTATATATAGACTCCCGGAGAAGATTATTATTCCCGCAACGAAGAGCCAACCGCTTACGTTGAGCAATCCCACTCGCCAATGTGACATTGCCAGAGCTACTACGGCTATAGCGAATACGTGGTACATCTGGTACCTTACCCCGGTCTCAAATGTCTCAAGGAGCTGAGGAGTTAATTTATCTTTAAGAGCATGAGCTCCGAATGCGCCGAATGCAACACCAAGGAACCCGAATATTGCAGCTATAATCAGAAACGTTTTAGCCATTATTTATGTCCTTTTATTATTCGATAATGTACCCATGGCAGGATTCGAACCTGCGACCTCCGGTTTAGGAAACCGGCGCTCTATCCTACTGAGCTACATGGGCGAAGAGTTGAATTTATTAAAATCCGATTTATTTTACCAGTCAATTTATTAATGATTTACGATGGAAATATGTGTGTGTCACGATTTTTATCGAAAGACTTTTACCGCAAAAAAGACTATTCGATTAATTAATGTACAGTTTCTTATCATAAATGTAGTTGATCACCTTGCTGTCAAGAAATTCATCCACACCTTTGTTTTCCCGAATTCTATTCCTGATATCGCTGGACGATTCTGCCATAAGTTCGTTGTCAAGAAATTCCACACTATCAATAAATAGTTTATCCATTTTTTCCTGTTTCACTTCAGCGCGATCAAGCACGCATACCGAACATTCATTAAGAATAGCTTCAGGTGTTTTCCATTCATCGAACCGCATTAAACTGTCGGCACCGATGATGAGAAAAAGTTGATCTGCTTCGAGTGAATACAACTCCTTGAACTGCCTTACCGTGTCTATAGTGAAGGAATCTCCGCCCCTAACTCCCTCCACATCACTCGCTTCAAAATCAGCTGAATTTTCTATCATTAGTTGGGTCATTCTGAACCTGTTTTCAAAAGATACGGAAGATGTTTTATCCGAATAGGGAGTTATGAATGCTGTAACGAATATAAGCTTATCAAGAGATTTCTTTTCAAAAACGAATTGAGCAAGCCGCAGATGTCCATTGTGTGGTGGATCGAACGTGCCGCCGAATATTCCCAGCCGCATTTTGGATTTATCGAGGATCTCTACGGAGACCTGTTCGCGTTATTAGCTGTTCATTTCTCATCAACAAGAGCTTGATTGGATTTTTCGTCAACTTTTGCCTTTACTTCTCTGATGGCTTTTTTTGCCTTTGCCACAAATTTTGCCTCTTCATCACGCTTGAGTATATCAACAAGGACTTTCAACGCTGAATCCCAATTTTTCAATTTTATTTCACATTCAGCCAATCGCCACCTCGCCTCCGCTGCTAAGCCGCTGTCATAATACTTTTCAAGGAGTTGTCGCATGTAGATGGCTGAAGATGCGCACTCACCAAGTTTCTGATATTGTTTCCCGTTATCAAATAATTTCTTCGCTAATTTGAACCGCAAAAGGTCGAGCCTCGATTCGGCTTTTACCTTGTACTCACTTTCGGGCCAATTTTCTATATACTCTTGATAAGCATCTAACGCTTTCAGTGTGTTGGTCTGGTCATGATGCGAAGATGGAGACATTATATCAAAGCAAAGCGCTCTTTTATATTCTCCTTCCTCCAAAAAAGGACTCTCCGGATGAATTCGCAATAAACGATCGTATTCGGATATTGCAACGATATATTCTTTCAGCTCGAAGTGTGCATTTGCCAAATAAAACTGTGCATCATCCCCGATCTCACTACCCGGAGCGTTAAATGTCACAAACTTTAATTCTGCTATCGCTTTGTGATATTTGCCCTTGTCATAGTACTCTTTGCCAGTTTCGTACCTGACTTCTGCAGGTTTCAGCTCCTCATTTTTCCCGGAACCACATGCAGTTAGTGACAGAATAACAGTAATGGAAAATATCAGATTTGAGATTTTCATCTGTCCGCTATCACCACGCAACAGTCAGACTTAATCGACTGCTTATCCGGTCTCCCGTTCTAACCGGTATTGCTCTCAAGGAGATGTTGATCGATGCTGCATCGTTAAGTTTCTTAGCAGTATATACTGCTTCAGCAGCAGACAATATATGATTCAGCATAACTGTAGATGCCACCGTCGTTGCCCAGCTGAAGAGATCGTTTGCGTCTTGCTGTAAATTTCTATATTCTTGACGTTTCTGTGTATCGTCGCTCCCCGGAACAACATCTACCCAACCTTTATTAAACTTATCGTATTTCCCTATGTTTTCATAATATGCGTTATTCATTATAGGATTACCCGTACTCGATGTATCTATATTATCTCCCACTATATCTGTGCCCCCTGTTGAAATCCAGAAAGCATAATTCCAATTTTCCTTAGCAAATGCTTTATATTCCTCCACTTTGTCGTTTGCGTTTCCCTGCAAGGTTGCATAACCCCACCAAAGAGCGATCTCTGCAACAAAAAATCCTATAGCTTTCTTGGTAGAGCCGTTATAATACTGACCGGCTCCGGGCAGCACGGCGGAACTCATGAATGAACGACCGGGTCGTTTGGCAAAAACTCTCTTGCTTACGCTGTCTTTGATAGAGGAATTAAGGTTAAGGTAAGCCAAACTCAGAGTCTCACCCGAACTGAGCGTTAGTTCTCTCTTCAGAAGAAACCCATCGCCGGCAAACGACTGAGAAAAAGTACCCAAAAACATCAATAAAGTTATATAGTGTTTAAAATTCATTTGCATCCCAATTTAAACTTATAAAAAATCGAACAGAAGTGTAAAATAATATTTCCATTCATTTCCGCGGCTGATACCATTAACATCTTCAAATTCATCCAAACCATAAGCACCTTGAAATTCAAAAGCCGTAGGAAAAGCGTAAAAAGAATAAGCTCCCACTCTTAAAGAATATCCAATCGTTCTCTTAAAATCATTTAACTCAACATCTCCTAACCAAGCGTTACCATACTGGAAGAACAGACCCCCATAAACATCCCTAATGTAAAGGTTTAACAAAGTCTTGTTAACGTTCTTTATAATAGGCATATTCACCGACGCACTACCTATTGCTTTTCGTTCCCCTTCTATACTATAAAAAGAGTATCCCTTCATTCCCAACAGACCTCCGCCAAAATAATAAAGGAAATCCACTACGTCTTTTGAAATATAACCCCCGTCTATATTCAAGGCAAGTGCGCTTTTGAATGGAAGGCGAAAATATTTGTCAAATTCAAGATCCACCTGATAGTAATTGTACGGCTCATAAATTTCTTCTAATCCACCGAAATCTGTATTGCGGGCAAAGTCAATGATAAATTTATCCCACTTTTGATTGTACGATAGATTCCATTTCATTCCGGTATCCCGCGCTATATAGCTTTTGGAGCGGCGTTGAGTATCGCCTCTCTTCCAATTCACGCTCAGATTTCTGCCTATGAAATAGTTGTATCCCAATGAAAATTTCGCGGGACCAGCATCATTGTCCAATTCCAGAAAACCTATCTGTGTCGCTGAATATCTACTGTAGCTGAATCGAAAAGTTATGTCATCCCGTCCACCCTTGTAAAATGTCATGCCGGGAGAGACCTCAAGCAGATTAAATTTGATGTCAACCGGCGTTTTCTTGAAAGCAATTTCAATCGAATCTTCGACATTCTGAGAAATTCCATATGCCTCGATAAACAGATTAGGTGCTAAGTGATTGTAATCTAATCGCAGATATAGATCATAATCTCCACGCCTGTTGATCGCTCCGCCGCCGAGGATACTTATCTTATTGAGTAGTTCATTCGAGAAGATATATCCTCCAAGTTTGAGAGTACCGTAGTCGATCATCATTCTCGGTAAGAAGAAGATCGTAGAGTGAGTGGTCTCGTACGACTTCGCCTCGTATTCCGGACTGTTGTTCTGATCGTAATCAATAGTAGGAAGATCCCGTAAATATCCGGAGTTGTAGACGCTTTTATCAGCCGTGACTTCCTCCAACTCTTCCAATAGCATAATTTTATAACCATTAATCGAGTACTCAGAATACGCTATAGTTCCCTCTGGGGATTCAGATGGCATGAATGCGCCGCCCCTCACGTTTGTCAGTTGCTTCAGTTCCGCCGTTTCCCTGACATAAGAATATATATTGAATATTCCTGTTCGATCGGAGGAAAAGTAAATATTTTTGTTATCATTTGAATAAACAGGATGCCGTTCGTCCGCAGCTGTTTTTAAAATGAACCTGAAACCGCTGCCGTCTGAGTTAACTTCGGCGATATCCCGACCGTTATAGGTAGAAGTCTCAAAAAGCAGTGCCGTTCCGTCTGGCGACCAATCGAGTTTATAAACTTGCCGTATCTCTTTAAATCGTATTAGCTCTTTTACATTTTTGCTGACAACATTATACAGCATTATTATACTTTCACCGTCGCGGGTACTTACAAATGCGATGAATTTACCGTCAGGAGAGTAGACGGGATATCTGCCTCTCTCGCCGGTAGTGAGCCTCTCATTTTTTTTCGTTTCTGTGTTGTATTCATACAGGTCAAAATATGTCGAACCGTGCTTATCGGGCTTGGAGATCTTTCCGTAAACTACCTTTTTCTCATCGGGAGACCATGACGGCGACGATTGAACACCGGATGCAATTTTTTTTATCTTCCCCGATTTCTTTGAATATAGATACAGATTGGTCTGAGATAGATAATCATTCCCCTTATTGGAGATGAAAGCCAATTGCTCACCGTCCGTTGACCAGGAGGGAAAGAAATTCGCTGTTCCCGCAGCGTTTATCAGTTTGCCTCTCACCAAGTTTGCCGACAATAGAAGTGTTTTTGAGCGATAAGTTTCTTCAAGTTCTTCTTTCCAATTTTCGTAAACTTCATCACCACTGACCCCGGTCGCTTTTTTAATTGCGCTAGATATCGTAACAGGTCTCCTGGAAGAGAGCGCCTTGGCAATGCCGCTCAATGATTTCTCTCCATACGTGCGCGCAACATAGCTCACGAACGAGTAACCTTGATTATAAACGCCTTCATTGCCTGTGCCTGTCTTCCCGAATACAGCCATGTCATCAAAACTCAGAAGCGAATTACTTAGCGTTCGCTCCCTCAATATCATGTCTCTATGTGAATCCCAATGATCGTATTGAAGCTTTTCACTGTTATACTGCGCTATTCCCTCCGCAAACCAGAGCGGAGTGGTCAGACCGGAATAGGGATACGAAACAACTGCGTTTGGAAATCCCCTGACAACATCATCGCGCTGTTCTTTTTCATATCTGAACCACTGAAGATAGAACGCAGGAAGTTTCCTGTTAAATTTCATTGCAGCCTGCATCGAGACTATATGAGTAAACTCATGCGTTACGACGTCTCTGAGCCAATTATGCGTGCCCCGCATGTCGTAATCCATCGGCAATGCCCAGATGATGATCTTATTATCATAGAAATAGGCTGCGCCGTTCGAGATGTCGTCTGTGTCCTGAACGATAAATCTGACAGGATTTTCGGGTTCATGTTCGTAGAGCCCGGTTATCGGGCCATAAATTTCTTCGGCTATCTTCGCCACTCTCTTCGCGGAATTTTCAAGCCCTTCATGATAGGTAACGGTGAAATGCTCCGTTTCTATCGTCTTCCACAGCAATTCAGGATGATTATATCTTGGTTGGGCATTCAGCGAACTTAAAAGTATAAACTGAATTATAAAATGAAGAGAAAGATTTCTGATAACGGTCATTTAACAACCGCTATCTTGATGATGGTTGAGGAGCTACTTCCGTCAACACCTGTTGCCGTTACCCTTGCCAAATAAACTCCGCTCGAAACCCTGCTCACGTCCCAAACCGTTTCATTGTATTCATTTTGAATGATATGTTCATCCTGAAGAGCGCCGACATACTCGCCCGCCATGTCGAATATCATTATATCGACACTGCTTACCTCACTCACAAAATATCGAATCCTTGTCTCATTCCCATCTACAGGATTCGGATAGGCAAAAACCTTACCCGGTTCCAGAAGTTTTTCATTCGCGGCGGGAGAATCGAATGTTGAAGGAGGCGCGTAGTTCATCCGCTCGTTACTGCCGGCGAATGTAGGCCAGGGGAGAAGTGGATCAGCCTCCGCATCCTCTAACATCGACCACATATATAAATAGCCGTCGTTACTTGCGGCAACGATCTCAATCGGTCCACCCGGTATCACATCATCAATTACGAGAGTGGAATGAATGCTCCCCCCCGTCGAAAGAGGAAAGCCATCGACAAGGGAACCGTCACCATGATAACCATAGACCAATCCGTTCGGTGCGCCGAAAACTATATCAGGAAGTCCGTCGCCGTCGACATCTCCAATTACGGGAGAAGACTGAATTTGACCGACAGGATTCTGTCCATCTATCGTCACGGGAAAGTTAGCAACGAGAGAGAGATTACCGTTAAAAGCCCATAATTTATTGTTGCCTGTGATGATAAGCTCCAATTCGCCGTCTGCATCAATATCAGCCAACGCGGGAGAAGAAAGTATCGAATCTCCCGTGTCGTATCTGAATTGCAATGGCTCATAACCTGAACTTGAAACTTCGAGCAGTAACGGGTCAACTTCATCTATTTTTACAATACCATCAAAATTTACGCTAATATAAAATGCCTGATCTTGATTTATAATGCCTCTTACCACATGTTCATCCGAATGTATCAAACCGGATGTATTTGAGTAAGCCATACTGCGGATAGTCGATGTCCCGGAAGATGTAGACAGGACGTTGCCGCCGTAATCGATCTTGGTTATGCTTCCATCGACTCCACCTACATATATAGCGCCTTCTGCGACCAAGGGAGTGGCAATGATTTCGCTTCCGATATCAACACTCCACACAGGGGTCGCTAAATTTGGTGGTAAGGGGAACCCCAATATGTTGACTTCAAACATTTGAACTATGCCATTTATCCCAGCTACTATCAGCTCGAGAGAATCATTTCCTCCAAGATCTGTGACTACGATACTCCCGTCGACGGTGTCCCCTCTATCGGTAAACAAATTACGATATGGGGAATATTCCTGGACCGTGTCACCATTCATCGTCCAAATCTGAATTCTACCGTTTGGTAGAGCTATGAAAATCTCTTTATTCCCATCGTTGTTAAAATCGGCTACTGCGGGAGAATTGCTGCCGGGCATTTCTAAATCTGTAAAAAATACCGGAAATCCATCTACCAACAAATCTGAAGAAAGATCGAAAGTCATCAGATCGCCTGCTTTTGAAATGTTTGTAATATTAATACCCGTAAAAGCGCCGGAGTTACTCTTATTGTCCGGATTAGTTTTACTCGTGAATGCTACTGCAGAATCGAGGTTTTCCGGTACGAAATTCGGATTTTGGAAGTACCAGGCGGGGTTTTTCGCGTAAAAAGGATCCCAAGGGCTGCCAACTTCAGAGCCGCCGCCCGGCTGTAAGAAACCGAATTCATGTCCTATGTCCTCCGAGCCGTCACCTTCTTCGAGAGCGACGCCTCTGTTATCAATATCGTTGTTTATAGTGTTGCTCGCCCGATTTGCCGCAATTACTTCGTTATCAATATGCCAAATTAACAACCCGGAACCGGGAAGACCCGCGTCGTAATTAACTGCATTAACAATTACCCCGCTCTTCTCGCTGTCAAATTTTACGAATGTTGTATCCCTGCCGACTATCAACGAATCAAAGCCGGCTTTCTTGATTGATCTGTTGCTTCTGTTTTCCACTAAAAAATATTCTTTGGAGTTTATAGGGATCCTATAGATATGTGTTCCGCTGTCACTCCCTGCCATTGCAACGGGAACAGCTGTTCCTGAGCTGATAATCTCCGCCCTGTCCCAACCCATGATTATTCGTGTGAAGGCGCTCGGATATGCCGGCATGGAACCACTCATATTATTTGAGCCCTGATCCATTAAGCCCCACTTGCCTATACCGGGATTTCCCGTCTCCGTATCCCAAAGCGAGGGGATCCCGAGGAAGCTGCCGAAGAGTAGCGCGAAGGTTCCGTTGAGGGCTATGTCGAATCCTTCCTGACTTTGAGTTTCCGGTAGAATAATTCCTTTCTCTACTCCAAATGCCTGAAGCTCTGAAAATTCCGTGGGTGTTAAATATTTCGACAAAAAATCTGAATCAAGATATGCCGAGGGAACATCGAACGGAGAGAGATCGAGTTGGAAGACAAAATCCTTTCCTACTCCCGCGTGAAATATTGTAACCAGATCAAATGTATTAAAATCAGCAATATCTATCGAAGCTGCTTTTATCGATTGATAAAAAAGTTGCGCGAGTCGCCGGTCGTTCGTCTCGTCGTCTAAATTTGGACTATAAAAACGCATCGAGTCAGAAAGGGAATACGCTCCGTTACGACTTGACGGAGTCAGCGTCGAGCCTTTTAAATCAATTATCACCTTCCCGTTGGATACTTTCTTGTAATAATTTGATAGCGCTTTGATGTGTGCCAGAAAATAAATACTGTTATGAGGCGGCGGGTCAAATTGGAAATCACTGCCTAAGGCAGGCAAGGTGAGATCAAATAATCCGTTCCCGGTTGAGCCTTCATCCACATCTTTTTTGAACTCGACGCGTATTGCCAAGATCTTGAATGAATCAGGAACGCTACTTCTGAATGAGCCCAATTTAAATGTGGAAGTCAGTTTCGAAAGTTTGAAATTAGGTTCGACCTGCCCGTAAGACTTAATTGAGATGCAACAACATAGAATAAGTAAAAGTGTATTCTTCTGAAGATTCAATTGGAGGTGTTTCCGATCACCAAGTGAAATAATGCATTAGCTTTTCACCCGTGAAATTTCTGTTCGATGATGTTAAAAGTTCATATCAATGCTGAATCGCATTGTGTTGGTCAACGGATGACCTTCCGGGCCGTCTACGTAACCGAAATCAAATCCTAGGGTGTTGTACCTAATTCCTATACCGAGAGTTTTCATCAACGCTACGCTGTTATCTTCATTCTTTAGGAAAAAATCCCTGAAAACCCCTCCTCTAAGAGCAACTAAACCTGCATACCAATATTCAAAACCGAGATTATGAATTATCTTTTGCCATTCCATACTGGGCGAATCGTCTGTCCAGGAAGTGAAAAATGCTTTGTAAAATGGGTCTTTATATGCGTCCCTGTCACCTTGTTTCGGATATGACGCCACAAGAAGCTTATTCATATCGTATGCAAAGCGAAATGAGTTGAATTCACCGTCAAAAATCAGGTAACTCATACCTACTTTTAGATTCATCGGCATCGGGTCGGCTTGATTTGCGTCAATGAACTGAACATTGGGACCGATATTCGCTATGGCAATGCCTAAATCGAGTCCTGTGATAAACTTATCTCGCGTAAGTAGCCCAACATCAAAAGCAAATGAGGTGGCTCTTCCTGATCCCGGTTGTCTTCCGGCGCTGCTCGGCGCAAGGTCTTGGTGAACTAATTTTACATTTATTCCTACAGTTGAGTTTTCACTAAAATCAGCGGCATATGTTGCTGCAATCGCGAGCATAAAAGATTGAAATCTTCCGATTTCTTCCGGTCCGGATGTACCGGTTTGTATCTGTTCTCCAAGGTCCAAATAAATTAGATGTCCACCGATAGAACCCAATCCCTCGATATACTGACTATATCCGAGAAAATTATAACTTATGTCATCTACAAGATTTGGCAGCCATTTTGCCCGCATCAAAGAGATCTTTCTACCTTCTGTCCATGCGATTCCTGCCGGGTTATAGTATCCGCCGACGGCATCATCTGCGATAGCAACGTTTGCTTCTCCCATACCACTGGCACGTGCCCCCGGAGCTATAAGCAGGAATGGCGCGCTTGCTTCACTTTGAGAATAAAGAGGGGTAGTGTTAAAGATCAGTGCAGCTAACGAGAGAGCTACTATCACAGTTTTAAACATCAAAATCTCCTATTATTTCCGTATCGCTAATGTCAGATGTTTATATACTCTTTCTAACGCGTTCACGGGGTCATTCTTTCCAAATCAAACTGTAACGATATACTTATTAAGCCCTCATGATTTATTTGTTAGAGCGCAAAGGTAATAAGACAATAAAAGATTGTCAAGACCTTTTTAATGCGAGTTATCTTCATGTTCAGGGCTATTATCGTTCTTCGTTTTATACAATTACGCGTGCGATTTGTTCCCAAAAGAAACAAGTGAAAACGGCGTCAGGTCTCAAGGATAAGAAGAGTTACATCATCTTGTGAAGAAAGATCAACGGCATGGTTGTTTACATCATCGACAATAGAACCTAAAAGTTCCTCCGGAGATAGCTGAAGATTGCGTTTGATGTGGTCTATCAACCTCTTTTCACCGTACTCGACCTCCTCTTTGTCTTCGGCTTCAGTGATACCGTCCGTATACATGACGATCTTATCGCCTTTAACTATCTCTATGGTTTCGGTCTCATATTCAACACCCGGCATCATCCCTATGATCAGACCACCTTCTTCAAGCGTAGTAACTTCTCCTGTTTCGCTGAAACGTAATGGTGGATTATGTCCTGCATTGCAATAGGTCAATTTCCTTGAAATTGGATCGAGAACCGCCACAAAGAACGTAACAAATTTATCAGCAGTGGTATTTTCGTATAATATTTCATTTATCCGCCTTACGAGTAATCCGAGATCAGATTCGATGTTTATCAAAGCCCTTAGGCTCGCCTGCACGTTTGACATCAACAGAGAAGCTCCGGCGCCCTTTCCCGATACGTCCGCAATTACCAATGCTACCCTTCCATCTTCGAGTTTTATCACATCGAAGTAATCTCCGCCCACCTCTAAACTTGCTACATTTTTACCATGCACTTTCCATTCTGAACCTATATTAAAATCTGAGGTAAGAAGCCCTTGCTGAATTTCTCTCGCAATATTCAACTCTTCCTGAAGTCTCTGGCGCTCAAGCGATTCCTTGAATAATCGAGCGTTTTCTATCGAAATTATCGCCTGACCACCCATAGTATGAAGGAATTGAAGATCGTCGGTCGAAAACGGTTCGTTTCCTTTCCTCTCCTCTATGCAGAGGGTTCCACGGTTTTCTCCCTGTATCGTCAGAGGTATCAGGGCTGCGATATTAGCTTGCCGCAGAGCATTTTGCAGTTCATTCTTCTTATTCCTGACAAGCAGTGGTTCGCTTAACCCGGTTATTTGGTCTACATACGGAGATAGTATCTCAATATGTTCTTGTGTAAATCCCTTACTATGAAATAACTCGAATGAACTATCCGTTTTCAGATACAGCAGAAATTTGGTAACCATCAATTGCCCCATCAACGCATAGCCGAACTGTTTGACTATCACATCCAAGTCAAGCGTAGAATTTAGTTCCTTACCGAGTTCAAATAGAGTTTGAAGCTCTTGATTTTTCCTGTCCAGCCCCTTGTTGGCTCTTTTTACATCCGCTACTATCAGCGCGTTCTCAATTGATGATGCCGCAAGCGATAGCAGGGATGAGACATAATTTATCTCCTCATTTTCATACTTCTTGCCGAGAAGCCGCTTTCCAAAACCTAATATTCCTAAAATACTACCCTTCCTTATAAGCGGGAACAGCACTTCAATATTATTTTCAATTAGAAATTCTTTTAAGGGATTAAAGTCATTTAAGTCACTGACCGGGGAGAAACTTTCCGGCAGATCGGAGTATTTCACCGTCATTCCCTCTAATGAGTCATCCAGTCCTTTAGTTTTTATCAACTGCAGCTCAACCTCACCCGCTATAAGCATGAAGGCGGATTTCTGTATCATCAGTCGACCCATCAATGAAAGAAGCACCTGCTCGATTATCGATTCGTAGTTCGTCAGAGAGCTTAGTCTGCTGCTTACTTCGAACAGATCGTTAAGGTCTTGCTCTCTCTCTTCTAAATATCTTCTTTTTGACTTCTCAGGGAACATAATTAGATTATTATACGACCCGAATTCAAATAATTCAACGGATAAGGTAATTCGTGCGAGTCAGGGCGTCAAAGACGCTTTTATTTACGCTGACTGTTTGACTTCCTTTTAATAGCGACAGGATAATCCTGACCGTCGTGGAAAGTGCGAGTCAGGGCTCGCCCTTAATCATGGCTACTTTTTATCGCATCTCCGATACAAAAATTCCCCTCTATCAAGAGGGGTGGCTCAGCGGATGCTGAGACGGGGTGTGTCAAGAATTACCGGTAATTGGATAAGTTCGAGATTGCCGCAAGACATTCTGAGAAACAGAACTCCTTCTCAACGACAGAAATGGAAAAGCTCAATGCAGATATTTAGTCATTTTTACCGAGTTCATTAAATCGCTGTCCTTGTCAAAAACCACCTCGTCCATAGCCTTTTTCATCAGGAATATTCCCAAGCCTCCTCTCTGCAGGTTGTTCAATCTTTTTTGGACTGCTGCTTCGTCCTCGAGCTCTGATTTAAACCCCTTGCCCGTATCTGATATACTGATGATGATCTTATCGGAATCGTACCGTACTTTTACGGTAATTTCTTTATCGTCTCCCCCTCTATAAGCGTGTTTGATGACATTTGTGCATGCTTCATCCACGGCGAGCGCTATATCACAAGAGGCTGTTTCGTCAAATCCTGCTTTTCTCGCAATATCTGTGATAAAATCGCGTATAATTTTCAGATTAGTACTCTGAGTCGGGATTTTCAGTATGAAATCTTTATTTGACACCTTGTTCACCTCGCTCAACTTTTACTGCCAAAAGAGGATTCAGTTTCTTCCTGAGTTTTATATATTTCGTATAAACTCGGGAAACCGACAAGATCGAATACCCGGTAAATCTTGTCGCTCATCTCTGTCAATTTGATGTCGCCATCGTGATTTCGAATATCCTCAATATTCCCCATTATTACTCCGAGTCCCGCGCTTGATATGTATTCAAGTTCAGCAAAATTCAAGATGATATTATAATTTCCCGATTGAATCAGCTTTTGAATTTTTGATTCGAACTTTGATGCTGTATGGGCATCGAGATATCCCCCGACATGGAGTGTCGCTATCTCATCTTTCTCAACAATATTCATTTTTATATCTGTCTGCATTACTCTCTCCGTATTATTTACGTTTTAAGGTTCATATTGTTACTTAATTTTCATTATTATCATAGTTACATCATCGTGTACAGGTTGATTGCCCATATGATTCCAAATGTCGGAAATCAGTTTCGCTTTAATCTCTTCCGAGCTAAAATCGAAATAATTCTTCAATGAGTTCTTTATTCTATCCTCGCCGAATTCTTTCTGATTTTCGTCCATTGCATCGGAAACTCCATCGGTAAAGAAAAAATAAAGTTCATCACTTTTGAGTTTCTGCTCTTTCTCTTCGATTATTTCATCGAAGATATCACCCTTATCCATTCCAAGTCCGATACCTTTCGGTTCGAGATCGATCCATTCGTCCTTGCTTTTGCTGTAATACAAGATCGGCATATGTCCCGCTCTGGCATATTTCATTTTGTTCTTTTTCGAGTCGATGATCACATAGGTCAGCGATATAAAAGAACGACTGTCCATGTTTCCGTGCAACGCTCTATTCACGTCGCTGAGTATCTTGAGAGGTGAATCATATATTCGGCTGTACGCCTGGATCATTCCCTTGATCTCCGCCATATAAAACGCGGCGGATGTTCCTTTACCCGAAACATCGCCTATGACCATTCCGAGACGGTCGTCGTCAATCTCTATAAAATCGAAATAATCACCTCCAACCTCGTGTGCCGGCATGCTCGCGGCTGCCAAGTCTATTGAATCTGAAGGAACAGGCACCTCTTTCGGCAACAAGTTAAGCTGGACCTCATGCGCCAACCTCAATTCATGTTCGAGCCTTTCCTTATCAAGGGATTTCTTTACCAATTTCGCGTTTTCAAGAGCTATGACTATATGATTCGTAAAAGCTCCAAGCAGGTCAATATCGTCATTGTCGAAACCATACTCTTCGTTCTTTGCCGCATATAATATTCCGATGACATTCGAATCGGATATTAATGGATAACCGACAAGGGATCGCACTTCAGAATTCCAAGAACTCAGATGCCTCGTGCCTTTCTCTCTGGAAACATCCTGAGCAATATAAGGTTGTTTACTATCGAATATTGCTCCGCTAGTTCCTTCCGTTTTACTGAAATTCATATTTTTCTGTTGTTCTTGGGTCAATCCGAAACTTGAAGAGAGATAAAAATGATTTGAATCCTCTTCGGTGAGAACTAACCAGGAATACTGAGAATTCGAATATTCAGCGGTAAACTCCGATATCATTTCAGCGAGTTTATCAAAGTCGAGAACGGAACTTACTGATCGGCTTAGCCTCTGTAAAGATTCTATCTCCCTTATTTTTTTGTCGAACAGGGTTGCTGTAGGAAGATGCAGTAGTAATCCGACCAGGGCAAATGCCATGTAAATTGAAATAAATCCGGTTGAAAGGCGCACGAATATTTCTACACTGTAACTGTATTCATATATAGCGCTGCCGTTAACCAGATCCTGAAGCATTGCCGAAAAAGCCACAATTATCAAACTGACCAAGAGTATTTGATATTTCTGCTTTTTCGATAGATAAGCTATCCATGAGACCCTGAATGAGTTGAAGAGGGAAAGCCCGATTGGAATCGTGGCAACATTCAACATCTGCTGGAAATCTCTTGAACTCAATCCGCCATAGATAGACACCAACGCAATGGATATGACTAATATTGAAAAAACGCGAGCCGTGTTCTTCCGTCGTTTGAAATAGATAAGGTCGCGAATCTGAATCAAAGCAATGATACTTAATAACGAGTAAAGTATCGATGTTAGGGCGTAACCCGTCATCGAACTGAAGGCGGGTAATATCATTACCCTGCGGATGTAACTTAACCCGAAAAAGAGAAGGACGGTGAGAAGCAAAACCCGGAATTTTCCTGTTGTGTCTGCCGGTCTCAAAATCTTGATCGATGACAACATAGGGACAAACCCTGCTATCGCGCCGAAAAGAAGTATCTCCCTTAGCCAGGAGAGTCCTTCTACCACTCCGGTATGGATGTAGAAAAGCGTATCTCCGATATAAACAAGAAGTAAGACACCGATCGGGAGAAATATCAGTAACAGATTTTTTCTAAATATCGTCAAAAACTATGTTCCGGTGTCATGTCCGAATTCAATCTAATTTCACTATTCGCGCTCTTACCGGTTCAGTAAGAGATTCAAAAGTGTTAATGTTATTCCCTAATTTGTCAAATGTAGCCACTTTAGGTTCATCAAACGTTCTATTCAAAACAACCACGTTCAAATTATATGAATTCACTCCCATCCAGGTTGGAGAACTCATCCCTGTATCTATCTCGAATATACGACCGCCCGTAACAGAAAGTTTTATAAGATCGTAACTGCCGTCTTCATCGTCATCCGCAAGAAGCCAAAGATCACCGAATTCGGGTTCAACCGCAGCCGCAATCGCTTTATTGATAGTGCTGATTGGTGTTTCGATACCGGTTGCGGTGATAACAGAAACTGCTCCAATGTCTATGTCTACAGCATACGCTCTTGCTCTTTTTTCATCGAGAGCAAGCAGTATTCCGCCTGAACTGAAACCTCCGATATTTATCCTGTTATATCCGGTGTTGCGCTTTTGATAAATCTCCACCGATTTCCCTTTACTGTTTATTACCCAATAGTCACCATTATCGGCTATCTGCCCTACATCGGCGCTCCCTCCTGTGTTTAGGGAATCCGCCAAAACCCATTCTCCCGGGTTAGTTTGCGAATAACGATATATATTCCCCGATAGTCCGTCCGCAATCCACATATCGTCCCTAACAGAGTCATAATCTATGTCAGATGGGTCATCGAACAATGTAAAAGTACTGTCAGGATTTGTGAAAGTTGCCGGCTCTTGACCTTCAATATAGAGCATAAGCGTTTTAGCCGAGCCGTTCAACAGATAAATATATCCACGGTTTTCATCTATATCAAAAGCAGTCACGAATGGAAGATTGTCAAAAAAATTCCCTGTCTTATGAGCGACATCATGTGTCAATTCATTTAAGATTCTCGTAGAATTGTCCAAAACCCATGTAGTGGTGAGACCCGGTATTATCTGTAATGAATCAGAAGGCAATGATTCTATGTTTTCAGTCAATTTCGCGGTGATATAATATTCATACTTTTTGTCTGCTGTGACTGTCAGATCTGTGAATGAGTTTTCTTCACTTAGCACTGAATCGTACTTTACGAATCCACCGCCCTCTTCCCGGCGATAAATATTATTGCCTGTCACGGTTGAATTGTCAATTGCATCCCAACTTAATATTACTTTTAAAGCGATTGAAGTAACCCTTAGGTCAAGTGTGGTGAGACTCGGTATGATCCGTAATGTGTCAGAAGAGATTGATTCTCTATTGTCTGTCAACTTCGCTGTGATATAATAGTCATATACTTTATCTACTTTGACCGTCAGGTCAGTGAATGAGTTTTCTTCACCAAGTACTGAATCGTACTCTGCGAATCCGCCGCCGTCTTCCTGTCGATAAATATTATAGCCTGTCAGGTCTGAATTGTCAATCGCATCCCAACTTAATATTACGATTAAACCGATTGAAGTTACTTTTAGGTCAAATAGAGAAATGCCGTTATCATCGGGACCTATAATGTCTCTTTCTCCACAAGATATATTGATCATCATAAATATGATGACAGCGAATAGCTTGAAATTGATATTGTTCATCCGAACTTACTTGACAGCATCGTACATTCCCCACATAGGCAGGAAAATTCCAAGAGCAATTATAAGAATAAAAACTCCTATTATAACGGTCATCATCGGCTCGACCATTGCGGAAAGCCGTTCTGTCAGATATTTTACTTCTTCGTCATATTGCCTAAAAATACTCTCAAGCATTTCGTCTAAGGAGCCGGCTTCTTGCCCGGTTTTTATCATCCTGATCGTCATGGGAGGAAACAGATGACCCTTCTCCAACGCTTCCGCTAAACCCGTACCTACTTCCACATCCGCGCGAGCCTGTTCTATCTCCCTGCTGATCGCTGCATTTCCGGCAGTTTCGGAACAAATATGTAATGCCTCGATGATATGTATTCCGCTCGAGTTTAAGGTTTCAAGCATATGAGCGAAACGTGATATGGAATTCTTAAGAAAAAGAGGTCCGAACACCGGTAATTTCAGCTTGAAACCGTCCCACACCAATCGTCCCCTCGTAGTGCCTAAGATTCTACGTATCAGATATACTGTCAATCCAAACACTGAGAGAGCCATATACCAATAATCCGTTATAATAGAATTCATCAACAGCAACATCTGAGTGATGAACGGAAGCTCTACCCCCGAACGCGCGAACATCACCGTAAATTTTGGAATAATGAACGTAACGGCAAAGAAGAACGCCATTGTAAGAGCTACCATCACAATTATTGGATACCTCATTGCGCTCTTTATACTCTTTTTAACCGATTCGTCGTGCTCCATAAAATCGCTAAGTCTCTTTAGCACATCTTCCAATACACCTGCGCTTTCACCTGCTCGAACCATATTGACATATAGGTTCGAAAATGTGGATTTATGCTTCAAAAGAGAATCTGAGAAGCTCACTCCGGCGCTTACATCGGTTATAAGCGATCCGATAATACCTTTGAACTTTTCATCCTCCGTCTGATCGTGGAGCGCATCAAGCGCTGATACTATCGGCACTCCGGCGCCTATTAGAGTAGCGACTTGTTTTGTAAAATTAGCTATATCAGTG
The DNA here is from genome assembly GCA_004402915.1 of Fidelibacterota bacterium MT.SAG.2. Classification (GTDB taxonomy): domain Bacteria; phylum Fidelibacterota; class SORT01; order SORT01; family SORT01; genus SORT01. The sequence continues at coordinate 2,617 of SORU01000016.1, read as the reverse complement.
CTGCTGACCTTCTGGAACCGGTCGAAGAAATTAATGCTGTCGCCTCCCTCTTTTTCTTCTTTGATCTCTATCGGAAAATATTCCTGCTGATCCAGAAAATCATTTACTTCTTGCTTTGAAGCAACGGTCAAGGTTCCCGTGAAGAGCTCTCCAGCCATATTCTTCGCTTTGTATGAAAATTCAGGCATTATACTTCCTGGGAATTCATCTCCCTTATCTCCCTTCTAATCGTGATGTTGTAACGTTTTAGTTTATTATACATAGTAGCTCGTGTTATGCCCAATGCTTTTGAAGCGCGCTGGATATTTCCATCGGTAAAACGTAAGGCATTGAGTATCGCATTCCTCTCAACTTTCTTAAGAGTTGTTATCGGTTCGGTAACAGTTTCTTCCTCAACTGATATTTCCTCTTGCTCAATAGTTTCACTGAGCAACGAAAAATCCTCTATTCTTAAGACACCCTCTTTCGAGCTGACTATAGCTCTGTTGAGAGAATTGATGAGTTCCCGGACATTTCCCTTCCAATCGTTCTTATTAAGCAAGTCATAAGTTTCGGGCAGAATATAGATATGTTTTTTGTCCGTACCGATCATTTGTTTAAGGATGGATGAGGCGAGTATGGCGATGTCGTCTTTACGCTCTCTTAGCGAAGGCAGTTCGATAGGATACACGTTGATGCGATGATATAAATCCTCCCTGAAGCGTTTTTCCTTCACTTCCGCCTGAAGGTCTTTATTTGTTGCGGCGATAAGTCTGACGCTTACATCCTTCTGTACCACACCGCCTACACGTTCAAGTTCGCCTGTCTCGATAAACCTGAGTATCTTTGCCTGGAGCGGTAAACTCATGTCACCGATTTCGTCAAGAAATAGGGTACCGTTATTCGCAGCCTCGAACTTCCCGATCTTATCAGCATATGCTCCGGTGAATGCTCCTTTATCATATCCGAATAGTTCGCTCTCCTGTAAGCTTTCAGGTATGGCGGCGCAGTTGACCGACACGAACGGTTGATCTTTCAAACTTCCGAATCGGTGTATGGTCTTTGCGGCTACCTCTTTTCCAGTACCGCTTTCACCCGTTATCATCACGGTTATATCTGATTCCAATATTCTGTCGATCTTGATATACAATTCCTGTGACGCTTTACTGTTTCCATTGAAGTCGCCATATCCCTGCAAAAAAGTATGGAGCAGATCCGGTCTTTTCATTGAGGATGATAATTCCTTGAAGACCATCGCCTCTTCAAGATTCTTCATGAGCAACTCGGGAGACAACGGCTTAAAAAGGATTTTATAGGCGCCTGCTTGATATCCTTCTGTTACTTTTGGATAATTGTTCACATCTGCCATCAATATCACGGGAGTTCTCTTTAGAAGCCTTTTCATTTTTCCGAGTACCTTAATTGAACTGATCATCGGAATATCCATGCTCATCAGTATCAGGTCAGTCCGGTTTATCGCGAGCCATGCGAGAGCGTCAAAACCGCTGCTCAGCGAATCGACGGTCCAGCCTTCTCTCTCACCTAATTCCCGAATCGCAGCTCGGCTTTTCGAGTCAGGATCAATTAGTAACAAATGTCTCATATTTTTCCTCGTCCGTTCAAAATCAATAATTTTACCATTTCAGACTGCCGGCTGCGTTGGCTGCGTATGACCGATTCCTTCTTTCTCATCAACCTCAGAAGAAGTAATAGCCAGAATCTCCTCTATCGAGGTCAATCCTTTTTTCACTTTTTCCAATCCTTCCATCCTTAGAGTGCTCATTCCCGCCTTCACAGCTGCATTTTTAATATCTATAGAAGAACCGCCCGAAAGAATGAGTTTTATTATGTCCTGGTTGGGAACCAATATTTCATATAATCCGGTTCGCCCCTGATAACCGGTTTTTCTACAGCTCATGCATCCTACAGGTTTTCTGAATATTATATCATCTGACGGCTTCAATCCGAGAGCCTTCAGCTCGTCATCGGTCGGGCGATATCTCTTAGCGCATTCATTGCACAATTTCCTTACTAAACGTTGCGCAATTACTCCTCTAACCGTCGAGGCTACCATGAACTCCTCAATACCCATATTTATGAGCCTTGCGATCGCTCCGGCTGCATCATTTGTATGCACGGTACTGAATACGAGATGACCCGTCAAAGCCGCTTGAATTGCCAATGCGGCAGTGTCCAAGTCTCTGATCTCCCCTACCATTATCACATCGGGATCCTGACGCAAAATACTTCTAAGAGCCGTGCTGAAGGTTACTCCCGCCTTCGGATTTACCTGCCCCTGATTGATGTTGGGCAGCTGATATTCTATCGGATCCTCGATAGTGATAATATTCAATTCTTCCCTATTGATCTCATTTATACTTGCGTACAAAGATGTGGTTTTTCCTGAACCGGTAGGACCGGTAACTAAAACTATACCGTTCGGGCTTTTGATGAGTTTCCGGTATTTCGTGAGTGTATCACCCGTCAACCCTAATCCGGGAAGAGATATTTTTGCTCCCTCAGAATCTAAAACACGGATAACAATTTTTTCGCCGAAAAATGTCGGATATGTGGAAATACGCATGTCTATCTTTTTATCGGCGATCTTATGCTGAAATCTTCCATCTTGCGGCAAGCG
>SORU01000015.1 GCA_004402915.1 Fidelibacterota bacterium MT.SAG.2 | reverse complement strand
ATTAAGATTTGGAGTTGTTCTTGAAGATACGTACAATATCAAACTATTCACAAAGCTGGAGAATGAACAAATTGAAGCAATTTCAATTATATTTCAAATGGCAATATTTTAATTTTTCGATAAGCTATTTGTAAATTCCGCCTTTGTTCAACTGTGATGTCCAGTTTTATGTATTATCATAGTAGTATTGTCTTGACATTATTAGTTTCAGGCTGTATTATTATAATTAACAATATGTTATCATGTTAAGAATTAATTTGTAAGTTTGGAGGACAAACAAAACATTCTACTATCTAGTAACCAATATTGGCTTTGCTGCATTTGTTATGCGGAGTATAGCAGGTCAGCTACAAGTAGTATGACAAAAAAAACGGTACAGAATATTAAAAGATTTGAATAAAATAATCTTTTAATATAGTCGACAATCAATAAAAAATTATATATATCGATTCAGTAGGTGTGTGCCGATGAGGGGATTGAGTACCTGAAGCTGTGAAATATCAGCAAGAAATTGGGTAAAGTGCGTTCGGTATTTTTGTACCAATTTCTCCAATACTACCAATTTCTCCAATACATAATGTTCAATTATGAATTGAACAGAAATATGATATAAAGGAAGCAAAACGGAGGTATGAATATCGTCGTGTGTAGTGTTTTGATAGAAAAAATGACAATGAATAAAAAGCCGGCAATATTAGGTGGAGTTCCTATTTTTGATTCTCCTTTACCGATACTTAAACCTAAGTTGCCAGACTATTCACAGGTAGCTGACACTTTTTCTTCAATCATGTCAAGCGGTCAGATCACTAATAATAAGCATGTTAAGCATTTTGAGGAGGCGGTTGCTTCACTAATCGGAGTAGAGCATTGCATCGCCACTTCGTCTTGCTCTTCAGGTATGATGCTTTTTCTGAAGGCAGCAAACATTACCGGAGAGGTAATTGTTCCCAGTTTCACATTTCCGGCAACTGTACAGGCGGTTATATGGGCAGGACTCGTGCCTGTTTTTGCAGATTGTCTGCCTAATACTCTCAATTTAGATTCTGAGGATGTGAAACGGAAGATCACCGATAGCACATCCGCCATTCTTGCCACCCACATTTTCGGTAATCCTGCCGATATCGATGCGCTTGAAAAGGTTGCTCGTTCTACTGGTTTGAAGATATTTTTCGATGCGGCACATGGTTTTGGAGGTCTCCATAAAGGAAAAGCATTAGGCTCGTTTGCAAACGCTGAGGCATTCAGTCTAAGTCCTACTAAGCTGCTTATTGCAGCCGAGGGTGGGCTGGTAACTACGAATGACGAAGAACTGGCAAACCGCTTGCGAAACGGTCGTAATTACGGCGATCCGGGTGATTATGATTGTCAGATGCTAGGGCTTAGTGCCCGAATGTCGGAATTTCATGCAGCGCTCGGTCTAGCCGGTATTGATGGAGTGGAAGAGCGAATTGCAAGACGAATAGAATTGGCAGATACGTACCGTTTGGTACTTGGCGATCTTCCCGGAGTACGGTTTCAAGAAATAGCAGAATATGATCACAGCACATACAAAGATTTCACAATATTGATCGATGAAAATGAGTTTGGCATTTCGCGCGATGTGTTAGCAAAAGCGCTTGAAGCGGAAAACATCATCACTAAAAAATATTTCTATCCGCCTGTTCACGAGCAAAAATTCATGCGGGCATATACGCATCGAGCAGAAAATTTAGAGAACACAATCTCGGTTTCTCGGCAGGTTCTTAGTCTGCCAATTTACTTTCGCTTGTTAGATGAGGAGATAGACAAAACATGCAAGGCAATAATAAAAATACACAACCATATCTATGAGATCGCTTCAGCTTCCGATCAATGATTGATGAAAATATGAAAATAATTCACTTAATACGGCATTACAAAGAAATAATTATCCGGGTGCTGGCCGATGCCGTGATAATCAATGTTGCCATCTTGATAAGTTTGGGGCTTCGTTTCCTGGAGATTGTTTTAGTCGATTTTGAAGGGATTGTAGCGCCCACATTATTCGCATCCTATGTGCATGCTTACTTATTAAATGGCCCAATATTGACAGTTGCTATGGTTGTAATCTTTTATTTTCACGGGATTTACACACGTACTCGTGGTTACATAGGAAAATTTAAACTCCTTGTGATATTGCGTGCAGTGACAACTGCTTTTCTGCTTTTTGGAACTTTGCACTATATTGTGTGGCAAGCACAGCTACCCAACGCATTTCCACGCGGAGTTCTCATAATGGGATGGCTCTTAACATTGCTGTTTACTGCAGGCGCACGTGTTACAAAAGATATGCTGATACCATCTTCAAAGGTTACCGAAAAGCTTCCGATTCAAATCCCTATAAAATTGATGGGACAAGTGTTAGTAATCGGCGGTTGCGGATATATTGGGAGTGTACTTTGCCGGAAGCTTTTAGCCGAAGGATATCGTGTCCGCGTATTGGACAATCTTATGTTTGGCATGCAATCGATTGATGAAATCTCAACCTATGAAGACTTTGAATTTCAAAAAGGTGATTTTAGAGACGTCGAAAGTGTTGTGCATGCTATGAAAGGCATTGATAAGGTGGTTCATCTAGGCGCAATTGTCGGCGACCCTGCCTGTGATATTGATTCACAGTTTACTGTCGACGTAAACTTCGCCGCTACTCGGATGATCGCGGAAGTTGCTAAAGGCTATGGTGTGGAGCGATTGTTATTTGCTTCTACTTGCAGTGTCTATGGTGCATCAAACGAAATTCTCGATGAGCATTCTACGTTGAGTCCCATCTCTCTATATGCGGAAACGAAGATCGATGCAGAGGAAATCCTTATAAAGTCCGCTGACAGCAACTTTAACCCTGTCATATTGCGATTAGCAACAATATTCGGTTACTCTCCCCGCCCACGGTTTGATCTTGTTGCGAACCTCTTTACCGCCCAAGCGTACTATGATCACAAAATAACGGTCGTCAACGGTGAGCAATGGCGTCCATTCATTCATGTAGAGGATGTGGCGGAATCCATCTGCGTTATTCTGTGTGCGCCGAGGGATGTGGTGAAAGGACAGGTCTACAACATAGGCGGCAATGACATGAATTACCGTATATCGGAACTTGGTCAGATTATTGCCAGAAACATACCGGGTACAGAAGTAGTCGAGAAAACCGTTAAAGGCGATTTGCGTAATTATCGCGTATCATTTGACAAAATTGTTCGCGAGATCGGGTTCCATCCTACGCACAGTCTCAAGGACGGTATCATAGGGATAATCGAGGCTTTCAAAAATGGCGATGTATCCGATCATACGCACGAAAGGTATAGCAACGTTTCCTACACTCGTCGCATACTTGAAGATGAAAGAATGAAAACAAGAAGAACCACATTAAAAGAATCTGCAATCGTTTAATTTCTTGTTTTTTTAGCATCTGAAAACGAGAGTGATTTTTTAATCGAAGGCCAACTAATATTCGTAAAGATTAGAATTGTATGAATTTTCCGCATCACATTCGTTAGTCTCAAAATAAATTTAGACTGATTACCTCATCGAAACAACTAACTTTTGTCTGTTCCGAGAATTGCCATACATTCAATCGCTATCTCTAAACAGCATGTTAGGCCTGGAGAATCAATCCCAATTAAATTAATCCAATTTTCAAATCCTTTATCGCTTTCTTCTTTTATTATAAAGTCTTTGAACCAGGGTCCTTCCCTCTTTCAAAGAGGCTCTAAGAAGTGGACCCAAAAAACTGGACATTTGTATAGGTGTAATATCCGGATTAACTTAAGTCCGAGGGGGAACACTGAATGATAAGAAGAAAAAGACGTAATCACACTTCCACATTCAAGGCCAAGGTAGCCTTAGAAGCATTAAAAGGAGAATATACCCTTGCGGAACTTGCCGGCAGATATGATTTGCACCCAAATCAGATCCAACGTTGGAAGAACATGCTTACCGATGGAGCAGTTGATCTGTTTGGCGCAGGGGAGAAAGATCGGAAAGACACGGAAGCAGAAATTGATAAACTTCACTCCAAGATCGGTCAGTTGACCATGGAACGAGATTTTTTAGCCAAAGCGTTCGGTCGTTGAGTAAGGAAGAGCGCAGAACAATGATAAATGAAGATCAGACACTATCAAAGACGACTAAGTGTGAACTATTTGAAATCAGCAGATCCACCTTGTACTATAAACTTAAAAGGAGTGAACCGGATGTACAAGAGTTGGCCTTGTGCCGACTGTTGGATGAGCTTCACATAAAGTATCCGTGGATGGGTAGCCGTAGTTTAAGGGATCAGGTCAATCGTAGAATCGACTACACGGTCAACCGAAAACGACTCATGGGACTGATGTGTATCAATGTCATATACAGCAAGCCCAATACCAGTAAGCGGGGCAAGGGTCATAAGGTATATCCGTATTTACTTCGAAATCTGACCATTGATCGTCCCAACCAGCTCTATGCCGCTGATATCACTTATATCCCTATGCCTATGGGCTTTGTTTACCTAATGGCTATTATAGACTGGTATAGCCGCAAGGTCTTGAGTTGGAGAATCTCAATCAGTATGGAAAGTGATTTCTGTGTTGAGGCGTTGAAAGAAGCGATAGATCGGTATGGTAAGCCGGAGATATTCAATACGGATCAGGGATCTAAGTTTAACGGCGATGATTTTACCTCTGTCCTGAAAGACGCTCAGATAAAGATTAGCATGAACGGTAAGGGTCGTTGGTTGGACAACGTATTTATTGAGAGATTATGGCGGAGCTTGAAATATGAGGAAGTTTATTAAAAGGCCTACGAATCAATAAGAGAGGCAAGAAGATCAATCAGAACATGGATGGACTTTTACAATTCTGAAAGAACTCATCAATCGCTTGACAGAATGACTCCTGATGAGGTATATTTTTCTGAATTTAATAGGAATCGTGCAGCATGATAAACACCGAAACTTTGACACCTAAGAATCAATGAAATCTGTCCAAACAGAAGGGTCCACTTCTTGGTTAAACTTAAATTCTAAATTATCCCTAAGAGATGAAAGTTGACAATGATAGATTTACTCATTATTTTTACCTGAAATTTTGGAGCAATTAAATTATTGAAAGATGCCTAAATCACCATTTGACAGGGATAAAAGTAAGCCCACGGTTTGAAAGTTCTGCTAATTAATGCTGATGAATAACAGGGATAAGCTAAATTACTAAATGTAAAATAAAATGAATTTTACTGAAGATAACGAATCAAATATTTTCTTGAGAGTTAAAGATATCCTTAACGCAGCTGAAATTCTTGTCAGACACAGAATATTGTTTGTCGTTTTGTTTATTACTATAATCTCAATTTTTGTTATATACATTTTGGTTGCAAGACCTGTTTATCGTGCTGAAGCTTCATTATTACCTGAGAATGCGAAAGAAGCGAGTTCATTGCAATCAATGGTATTAGCAGCCGGAGGAATTCCAGGGATAGGTTTAGGACCAAGTTCCAGTAATTCGCGATTGTACAAACCGATTCTTCTGAGTAGAACGGTTTTATTAAAAATTATTTACAACGATTATGTAATAAAAAATATGCAAAGTGGAAGATCATTTTTTGATTTATTCGATATTTCAGGCAACGATTCCAATGAATTACTCCAGAATGCTCTTTTCTTTTTAAGGAATAAAATTGAGATAGATAACGAGATAAATACGGGTATGACGATAATCAGCATTGAGACCTTTAATCCGGAATTATCTTCGATGATAATAAATGCTTTAGTGTATGAACTTGATGCATTTCTAAAACTTATTGGCCGAAAAAAGGCAGAAGAAAGTAAGAACTTTATTATTGGAAGACTCGATGAGACAAAAGATCTTTTGAGCGCTTCAGAAGGAAGTCTGAAAAAATTCAGAGAGGTCAATAAGAGAATAGAAAAATCACCGGAATTAAATCTTGAACAAGGCAGGCTGATGAGAGAGGTCAGGATTCAGGAAGAGGTATATTTGACCCTCAAAAAAGAGTTGGAGATAACTAAGATTGAAGAAGTAAAAAATTTGAAAGTGGTAAATACTTTAGATGTTGCTGTACCGCCTGTTTTTAAGAGCAAACCTAAACGATTACGTATATTAGTATTTGGCATAATAATTTCTTTGTCAGTTAGCACAATTACCGTGTTTTTAAAAAATTATTTCGTTAATGTTCTGTCAGATGACAAATATAGAATAATGTTCAATAAGATCACAAATCCCTTGAAATCTGATATTGCCGAATTAGCACATCTGCTGAGATTTGGTAGAAAACAAGATGATGATCAAAGCCAATCATTATAAAGATTAAGAATCCTAAGCAATTGTATCTTATACAGCTCTTTGAGCTAAATTACTATTAATTCGTCCTTTTCTTGAGGCGAAAGATAACTTATAAGTACAGCTCTGTACACACCTTTGAATACAAATAAACTACCGGCGCAAGCGCCAATTATTCCGAATTTTTCAACCAACGTCTTTATGTCGTCGGGCGACCCAGCACCACCGAGAATAGTCAGCGGTACGCTAACGGCATCGCGTATTTTGCCCGCCAATATTAGGTCGTACCCCTCCATCTTGCCGTCATTATCGATAGAATTTATTATTATTTCGCCAACTCCGAGCTTCTCAATCTGCTGCGCAAACTCTATAGGATCCTTCTTGGTGTTTTTTGTCGCATTATGTGTCCAGATCTCATACTTACCGCCAAATCGACGCTTCTTAATATCTAAGACCACAACCATACTCTGGCTTCCGATCTGTTCCGCAATATCTGACACAAGATCGGGATGTTCTAATATAGAAGCACTGAGAGCCACTTTTTCCACACCCAAACTAATAATCTTGTGGGCTTGCTTAACGGATTTTATACCTCCACCATAACATAATGGCATCCTGCATTCTGTCGCCAAATTCTCTATCATCGTGTAGTCAGGTTCTACATTATTAACGGTAGCATCAATATCCAATACTACGAGCTCGTCCACTTCTTTTTCGTTAAATATCTTGACCGCATTGATTGGGTCGCCAACATATTTAGGCTTAGCAAAATTCACGGTTTTTACAAGCCCCTTATTTTGCACTAACAGACATGGTATGATTCTAGGTCTTAGCAAATGCAATTATTTCCGGTTTAGAGACTTGCAAAGTTCTCAAGAAACTGAATGCCATTTTGGTGACTTTTTTCCGGGTGACATTGAAGGCCGAAAACATTTTCGGAATTTACAGAAGAAGCAAATGTCGTTCCATATTCAGTTACAGCAATAACATTGTCTTCGTTTGAACAAGAAAAATAAAATGAATGCAAGAAGTAAAACCTTGGATTGTCTTCCAATTTATTGAACAATTTACTCGTCTGTGAGGGAACAACGTTATTCCAACCCATGTGGGGAAGGCGCGTCTTATGTGACATGGTTGATGGATCAAGTTTCTTGACGACGCCATCAATCCAGCCAAGTCCTGCGGAACTTCCCTCTTCACTGGAATGAGCCAGCATCTGCATTCCAACACATATCCCCAAAACCGGCATTTTTCGTTTCAATACCAGTTCATCAAGAGATTCGCGCATTCCCGAATTGTCCAGCTGCATCATAGCATAATCAAAAGAACCAACACCCGGCAATATTAATTTGGTTGCATTGTCCAAATCACCGGGTTTGGTGGCAATCAAGTGTGGGATATTCAGATTCTTATAAATATTTGCAAACGCCTTTACGTTACCTGAGTTATAATCGATTATTGCTATCATCTTATGGTTCTTCTTTCCACGCCCAAAGCCCTTAACACTTTTGTCCCCCAAATAAATGTTCTCAGCTGTGATTTATAATCCTTATACGTTTTGTTCGGTAAGTCCATGCATTCTTGTAATTCACCGACTGATATTCCAAGTTTGGTTGCGATATATTCGAATTCGTGGACTATCTTATCCTCATCGTAAGATGGTTTTTTTAATAAGTCCAATGCTTCTTCACGCAACATTTGGTTAGTTACAATTAGGCTTGAAAACTGAACTCTTCTTGTATCGTAACCAAACTTTGTCGGGAGCCAATATCCCTCGTAGAATTGCGTGAACCTTGATTCAAAATGTTTTTGAGTATACAATTGCCATCCATATTCGTCATCAAGAAATTTTGCTGCTTCCTCTTTTATATAGGGAACATAGTTTAACGGTCTTTCAACTCTAATACCTCTAAAATATCTCAGATATACCTTATGTCGAAGAATATTTGAAACAGGATAATTACGAAGTGGGCGTTGCCCGAATTTTTTATGGATATCCCTTAGCTGAACCAGATCGCTCCCCATATAAGTCCACTCCATGGGATTCTTTATGCATTCCGTTGAATGATTTGCACCTGTCAGGATATATTTAATCTTATACTTTGCTGCAAAATTGTACATTGACGCGAAAATAGCGTGATCTTGGGGCCAATCGATGTGTGGTACGCTTGCCTTGAAGAAGGCGAGTTGCAGGTCACTCATTTCTTCCCAATCGATCACTTCGGTATACAAATCCAAATCTAACTTATCTACCAGCTGTTCAATGTTGTTCACGGATACCTGCGAATTCCATCCGCAATCGATATGAAACACGAGGGGACGCAATCCGAGTTTTACTGTTGCTATATGGAGAAGGTAGGAGCTGTCCACGCCCCCGCTCATGCCCATGATACAATCAAATTCTTTTCCTGTACCTTCTTTTTTTATCTTCACCGCTATCTTCTGAAGAGCGTCCCAACCTTTTTCGCCCGTATGCCAATTAGGAAAAATGTTATCATAATAATTATTGCAATGATCACAGATCCCCTTTTCATCGAATGTGATCATGGAATCTGTGGTATCCATGATACAGTTCGTACATATCTTGTATTCTCTCTTATTCATATTTTCTTCTTTTATTTGGTTAATATATAACCATAAAATATACAAATAATGGCAATTCAAGAGAGGACACATTAAAGGATGAATGCGAATTGAAGAGCTCGCATCCTTTCGAAGTCATGTACTTAAATATATGAGAGATTCTCTGCATTTACAAACTAATATCCCATTCCGTAAATACTTTACCGATGACTATTTGAGCTAAGAAACTTCAACAATGGTTTTGGATACACTCTCCCAACTTGGCGCCGTCAGGTGATGTTGAAAAGCTTTGTCAATAAGCCAAGCTCTGTAGCTAGTATCGCTTACAATTCGTTCTACCGCATCAGCCACAGAGGTTGCGGATAAAGGATCGAAATATGCTGCATATTCACCACAAACATCGCGACTAAAATCTAGATCTGAAGTAACTATGGGGCAGCGATAATGTGCGGCTTCGATATAAGTTCCAGTGAATGTCTCTAATAGCGTCGGAAGTATGAAAAAATTTACTGCTTTGTATAAGCTGGGTATCAATCTTTTTTCAACATGACCCAAGTTTACAAAATAGTCCTCTAGACCGCGCTCATTTATTTGGAGCATGATTTTTTGTACCCTGGGATCAGCATTATTCAATGTGAGCACAAATTTGACTGGAAAATTCCTATTTTTTAAGATCCCGGCAGTATCAATCAGTATCTCGATATTTTTATGCGCATAATAGGCGGTTAAACAAAGCCCGTAAACTGGTCCGGTAGGTAGTGAATTGCTAAATTCCGAAGTGTCCTCACCATTATTATCCTCGACCGATACAGAATTCGGTGTGAAAACAATTTCTCCGCGTACGCCAGTCGCGATCAATCTCTTTTTAACCACATTTGTCTGAACAAGCCAAATATCAACGAAAACAGAAAGTGCCCTAAAAATGTGAAGCTTAACCTTACTGGCAATGTATTCTTTTTTAGATAGGCGCCCCCAAATGAACTGATCCTTGTAAATTGCATAGGGCCAGTCGAAATAAAATACTTGTTTCCCCAGAAATATAATGGGTATATCGGCAAAATTTATTACTGATCTGAACCGCATTAGGCTCAATAAAACCGGTAAAACAGCGCAATAAAGTATGAGTGTACCGATTTTATTGCGGAGAATTTTTGGAGGCACAATAGATTTATACCCATTTGTGTCACATACAGCAAGAAAATCGTCGTCGGGCCTACACAAGACTAATATATCTACAGGAGTTGAGCCAAAGTTCATAGTTTTCAGAAAATTTAATGCAACTGAGCGTCCTCCTCCGATATGTGAAGAGAAAACGTTTACGAGGATCTTTTCTCGTGAAGTGGCGGTATTATTCATAAAATCCCCAATTTTAGGAGAAGGTCGTCAATCTCGAAAATTGTGTCTATTTTACCACCAAGAACCGAGTAGAATTTGTTATTGTGTTTTCTGATAGATGTCCCTCTATAAGCGCTACCGGATATAGGTAGGTACTTTCTGGAAGTAAAAGAATCAATTGTCTCTATCTTATTTGAAATCCCCGGCAGGTATTGCTCTGCATCGGAAATAGTGGCTTCAAAGTTTTTTCCCGGTTCCGAAGGAACATTTTCGTCGTTTATGATTCCAAACTTTACATGCGTTAACGTGTGCAGGCTGCTTGTAAATGGGTAAATCGAAAAGAAGGGACCATCAATAACAGTAAGGGCGTCGAACATAAGGCTGTCGTCCAATTTGATTACGTGAGTAAGAAAAAACCGCTCAAAGTATGTGTCATCCTTCATCAATGTTCCGTAAGTGCAGTCAAATAGTAAATCGAAATCAATTTTCAGACCGTCTAATAGAACTTTTTCGTCAACTACACTAATTTCTGAATCAAATTGGATACTTAGATTTAGAGATCTAAAGTAATCTCGTGCCAATAGCGGATCGATAAACCTCTCGTCAACTCGAATTGCACCTTCAAAAATATCATCCGGAAGTGACTCATGTTTTATGGTTTCAAATTCAAGTTCAGAAGCTTCAAATATTTGGAGACAAGTTCTAAAGTCGATAATAGAGTCATAAGGTACGGCGTAAATATTTTCTTTCACCTCTGTGGTTACAGAGCCGAAAACTTCAAGAAACTTCTTGAATCCTCTGATTGATTGCATTCTTGTCTCATATGATCTGGGATAATGAAAGCCTTGGTGTAATCGATTCTGGTTTCGAAATGATTCCCCATTGAATATTCGGTCTGATTTTTCGTACACTATATATGGAATACCTTGCTTTTGCAATACATAAGCCATATATAATCCATACCAACCAGCTCCAACAATCGCTATCATTTATAGGTTTTTCTCGCGAACTTGCCACCATCAAGACGAACAACGGTATTGGTTAAATAGCTATAAGTATCCGAAAGAAGGCTGAGAATTAAGTTGGCGACCTCATGAGATGATAAAAATCTTTGTTTTGGATGGGCAGCCAGATAGCTCGCAAGACGATCCTTATCGCTTCGTGATGTAGTCATTCCAGAATCACCAATTGTAGATGGGGCTATCGCGAAGATTCTCGAGTGCGGATCATTTAGGCGAGTTTCTTCTATTATCATCTCGACAGCTCTTTTTGCGCCGGCGTAACTGTCATCGAATGAACCTTTCAACGCTGATTCTGTTGACACAAAGCAAAAATTATAGTTTTCTGAATGATTATTCAAATAGTTAATAATTATAGTAGGAAGTCTAAAATTAACATTGAATGACTCGTAAAATTCCTCCTGAGTCTGGTCTGCTATTGTTTTTGGATAAAGTACTGCACTCAAATATACTATGTCCGAATCAGTTAGCTCAAGTTTTGTAAGATAATTTTCGAGATCCTGACCATAAAGGTAAAATATAGCATCATTTCGAGAGATTTTGATGACATCTTTAGAGCCGTTCGACGATAGTGATTTTCCAATTTCAGAACCTGCGCCGATTATTACTAATTTTCTCATTGAATTTCTGTAGTGGAATTTTTCGGAGTCGGTAGGGAGGGAAATGTAACATTATCAATGTAAATATAAATCCGGATCCTGATAGCCTTTCCATGCATAGTAAAAATTTATCCCTTTAATTATTAAGGCTAAAGTGGTCTATGACGGGAGGCATGATTCTTTGAAAACCATGGCTTGGAAGATCGACTTTGAAGTAAAGTTGCGCAGTCATTTTTCTACCAAACCATTCGATATATGATTTCGCAAAAGATTTTCATCAGATTTACACACTGCAAAAACGCTATCTATCATATCTTTTATTTTTCTCAAACTTATTACATTAAATAGTTAATATTACTAGTTCCCATCTACTCTGAGACAATATTTCCCTGAAGAAAGTTAAGATAGACAGTAAATATTGGCAAGCTCTTTTTAGTTGTATATGCTGACTTCCAATGAAAGAAATAGTTAATGAGATATTTTATAATAAAGATGCATTTGACCGTATTCACGCGTAAATTTTGGGAGCTGAATTATCAATCAGCATTTAGATGAGAGGTTTTAACTTTTATACTGAGATATATAGGAATAAAATATGAAAATCACCAGCATAGTCGGCACGCGTCCTAATTTTGTTAAGATCGCTCCTTTATTGAGATCTTTCAAAACTGAAAACGATATTGAATCAACATTAATTCATACAGGTCAGCACTACGATAAATTTATGTCTGATGTTTTTTTTGAAGATCTTAGAATTGATAAGCCTCATGTCCATTTTAATGTCGGTTCCGGAAGTCACCTGAAGGTAATTGCAAAAATTATGGTAACAGCAGAAGAGTATTTCATGTCCTCGCCAACAGATTTGATCGTCGTAGTCGGGGATGTGAATTCAACATTGGCGATCGCATTGGCGGGAAACAAAATGGGCATACCGATTGCCCACGTGGAAGCCGGTTTAAGAAGCAGAAACTGGGATATGCCGGAAGAATCAAATAGAATTTTGACAGACAGGTTGTCTGAACTGCTTCTGACACCCACAAAAGAAGATTCTCGGAATTTGATTGATGAAGGTATTGAAGAAGAAAAAATTCATCTTGTTGGAAATATAATGATCGATAGCCTGTTTGATAGTTTGGAAAGAATCGGCGATGGAAGTGAAGTATTGGATAGGTATTCAATTAACGGGGCAAAATATGGTTTAATTACACTCCACAGACCTGAATGCGTTGATAATAAAGAAAATCTTAAAGCCATATTGGATGCTTTTAATGCTATTCAACAAAACGTCAAACTTATCTGGCCGCTTCATCCACGTACCAGAAAAACGATCAATGAATTTGGACTAAACGACTATTTGAAAGAGTTTTCGAATTTACATGTCGTAGAACCGGTAGGTTATCACCATTTTCTTTCCTTGATGAAAAATTCATTCATGGTTCTAACTGATTCTGGCGGAATACAAGAAGAAACTACGGCAATGGAAATTCCTTGTCTTACCTTAAGAAATGAGACAGAAAGACCTATAACCGTAACGGAAGGAACAAATCAAGTTGTCGGGATGGACACAGCCAGGATAATCGAATCGGTAAATGAGCTTCTCAGCGGTAAACGGGTAAAAGGTGGCATACCGGAACTGTGGGATGGTAAGACATCAGGCAGGATAACAAAAATACTCCGATCGTGGTGGCAGAGCAAGATGTAATGGTCGGAATCATAAACTCAAACCGACCATATAGATGTCAATCAGGAATATGGCGGACATAATTGACTGCGGATATAGAGCGTAGTAAAACTTGAAGGACTGGCGAAAATCAGAGACGCAATCGAGATAGATAAAAGTGAAGTAGAAGGCAATCACCAGATCAACATCTCTGAATGGATGATTTTTAGATTCTTCGTTTACGGCATTGTAATTGTTATCCTTTCGGACATTCCGAATAATTTTGGTATTGCATATTACGGTGCCTACGCGATTATAGGTTTTTTGATGCTCTCGATCTGCATATTACCATTCCGAACCGCTTTGATACTTTTGCTGATGCTTGCTATCGCAGGGAAGGACATAGTCTCTTTCGGCGATCTGGCAGATGCCCAACTGCTGTATTCAACTTCTTCGATCTGGCAGATGCGATTAGGACCTATACGTCCCAGTTGGTTTGTTTTTACAGTCATACTTTGTCAGTTTTTCAAGGCTCGGAAAATAACGCTTCCCCCGTTTATTAATCGGGCGATCCTCTGGTTTGCAACAGTGCCGGTTATTACGGGACTGATTTATGGAGGATTTTTCGGAGACTATGCGTCGATTGAAGTTGTGAGAGACCTAAAATTTCCCTTAATGCTTCTTATGAGCACGATTTTGTTTTTGTCACTATACAGAACAGACCCACGCAACTTAACTCTTGTTCTTTCCGTATTTGTCGGAGTCCTTCTGGCCCGTCATTTCATTGACCTGCTTTATTTCGTTGCCAACTTCGGTCCTGCCATTGCAGAGGGAGTAAATCGCGTCAGCGAGGATTCTGCGAAGGGTGGTGTGGTCTTTCTCATTTTCTTCGGCGTTATTCTTATTTGGGTGCGAAAGCGCGTATTGCTCGGCTCGGCAATCACCATATTATCTATCCTCTTGCTTGCGACTTATGGTACGCGTATGCTATGGCTGACATTCTTGCTTGGAGGCATCGTTCTACTCTCGATCCTTGGTATTCGCCGGAGCGTGTTTTTCGTTTCTATGATGGGTTTGCTGACAACAGTAAGTATTTGGACATTATTCATTACAAAGCCTGAATCGCTAGAGGTTATAACCGCTCGCTCTATAACGATTACACAAGGTCGTGATGTTAGCAAATTTGACGTTGGGGTAAACCCCAATATAATATCGAGAATTGATCCGGTTCGCTTTGCTGAAGGCTTAAATATTATTGACTCAGTTAAAAGACGTAATGCCTATATGTGGGGAATGGGTTACGGTGGTTTTTATGATGATATTGCCCTTAAATTCCCGTTGATACTAATAAAAGCAAGTGCTTTTCCCGATTATAGTTTCGAAACAGGTAAATTCTATTCGGCACATTTTTTCCCTTTGGTTATATATCTCAAATACGGCTTGTTAGGTTTAGTCCTGATTCCAGCGCTATGGATCATTCCGGGTTCCAACATATTCAGAAAATTGCGTAATAGGAACATATTTTCTAAAGGAAAACCAATGTTGCTGAATGGTATGATGTTATGCATGGTAGCCTTTCTTGTTACGGCCATGTTTCAGCTGTATTGGTCAGGCAAGGGCTTATTTATCAATGGAATGATCATTGCTTCATGTGTGGAATTCACAAAACAATATCAGAATTTACATAAAATAAAAGTCCTCGAAAACGATTAAATGAGGGTTCCGAGTGGCAAATAAGTAATAAAAATCTATTAAAGAATACGCTCACATATTTCAACGAGAAAGAACGAGAGCGACGCCACCTAATTGACACATTATTCTCGCTGATTGGAATCAATGTCATTCTTGCCGGTATGTCTTTCATCACGATGATAATAATCGCCAAAGTATTTGGAAAAGAACTTTTCGGAGATTTTTCCTATGCTATCACCGTGGGCGGATATTGTATTACAATTGCAAATTGCGGTTTGGAGCGCACTCTAATCCGCGACTTGGTGCACTTTCCGAAGCGCTTTGACGAATACGCCTCTGCTAGTATCCTCTTGAGAGGATCAATGTTGACGTTAGCCCTCGTTGGTATATTTGGCGTGAACGCGCTGGTCGCAGAAGAAAATCAACTTCGGTTTGGGGGTATCTTGATCGTTCTAACAATGGGAATCAAAGCATTTAATCTCGCGGCGATTTACGATGCCTGGGATAATATGAAACGAAGTGCGGTCTATCTTCTGTCAGAACGAAGTCTTTATTTCATCTGCATATGGACATTCATACTTTTCTTCGAAGAAAGTCTTTCTATTACGGCTATTTCAATATTCATGTTCATCTCTGTAATTCTGGGTCTCTCACTGCAGTATCGCTGGGCCCTTCCTCAGCTCAATCTTCGGATGGATCAAAAAGCCAATTTGTTAGCAGTCGTCATGCTCAAAAAGAATCTGTGGGTCTGGAGCGCAATAATTGCAACATTGTCCTTTGGAGGGTTAAGTAAGATCGTATTGAAACATATCTCCGGTAGTGGAGAACTCGGGGAATATTCCGTTGCTTGGCTGGTTGTTCTTCTGGGTATGATACTGATAACGCAGGTCGGTCGTGTTGGGAATCCGCGCATTGCGAGGATAGTGAAACCTGGAGTGTCACCAACCCGTCGGATACGCTTTCTCCTTCAATACACTGCTCTTTCTGCTATGGCTGGCACCGTAATTGGGTTACCTGCAATTTTCTTTTCAACTCAAATCATGCAAATATTCCCTCCTGAGTATGCATCGGCGGCCAGTTCTATGAGGATTCTTGGATTCTATGTTATTGCTATAGGAATTGGGCAAGTAGCCACCCAGTACCTTGTGGCTGTCCGAAAAGAGAGAGTTTACTTCATAATAGTTTTTCTAACCGGTGGTCTTAGTGTTGTACTATTTTACCTACTAATCCCCCAATGGATGGCGACGGGAGCGGCTCTTGCGGTACTTTTAGCGCATGGTACTGCTATATTCTTAAATTGGATAGTAATGATTCGGCATTTGTTATTTTCCAATGAAGAGATTCAAGTTTGAAAAAGTAAACAACGTAGATCATAAATTTCTTCTATTGCGCTACCAACTCTCCTCTCCTTCGGGTTCAATAACAGCAAATCTGCCGTAGAACTTGTAGATTGAGTTAAATAACTTGACATATGAAGATGGTAGTAGTAAAATTTGCGGTCAATAATTAATTATTAACCAAAACGTAAATTAGAAGGAAAACATTGACACATGAAATACTATTCTAAGGTTATCTTATCCAAAAATACTACTCTTGGGGATAAAAGTTTAAAGCATTGAATATAATGTTTAGATGAAACAAGTATTAATAACTGGTGTGGCGGGTCAGGATGGTGTCCATCTATCTGAGCATCTATTGGAAAGCGATTATAATGTTGTCGGGATTGACATCAACAAGCCTTTATCAACTACAAATGTTGAAGTAATTACAGATGTAGATATATCCGACACGGACAGCGTGTTTAAGTTGATTAAGGAAATTGCTCCCGACGAAATATATCACCTGGCGGCGTATCACAAATCCTCGCAGGACAGCGTTGATAACGATTTAGATACATTTAAGATCAGTCATGCTGTTAATGTTCTTGCTGTAGCTAATTTCTTGGAAGCAATAAGACTTTTTTCGAAGAGTACTAAGTTGTTTTATGCGTCATCAAGCCAAATTTTTGGCAAGCCTGATAATGCCATGCAGGATGAAGATACAACTCTCAATCCAACTAATATATATGGCATTACAAAATCTGCAGCCACTCAGTTATGCCGTTACTACAGAACAAATTATAATGTGTTTGCTTCAGTCGGAATAATGTACGCCCATGAATCACCACTGCGAACATCCAATTTTGTATCCAAGAAAATCGTGGAAACAGCAGTTGCTATCAAGATGGGACATGGAGAAAAGCTAGTTCTGGGTCATCTTGGAGCCGAAGCAGATTGGGGCTATGCAGGTGATTATGTTGTGGCTATGCATAAAATTCTGCAGCATCATGTTCCTGATGATTTCGTCATTTCAAGCGGTGTCCGACATACTGTACAAGACTTTGTTCAGACTACATTTGATTACCTGGGATTGAATTGGGAAAAATATGTCGTAGAAGACAAAAGTATAGTTAAATCGATTTCCAATTTTAGCGTATTAGGTAACAATCACAAATTGGTTTCATTGACAGGCTGGAATCAAACAGTGGACTTTGAAGGGCTTGTTAAACTTTTAGTTGAAGCAGAACTTTCGATACAAAAAAATGAATAATAAAAGCAAGGGCATAATTATAACCCAAACCCCGTTTAGGGTAAGTTTCTTTGGCGGGGGAACAGATTTAAGCGAATATTTTAGCGAGCACGGCGGTTCAGTGATTGGCACATCAATAAATAAATACCTGTATGTAACACTAAATTCACTTGAACGTGTATTAGACAAAAAATCAGAATATCTTATTCAAAGCTTGAGCAAGTGAATGATATCGATGAAATCGAGCATAGTCAAATAAGGGCAATTTTGGGAAGTCATCCTTATTTTAGTGATGGAAATTTTCTTGATATACACACCTTTGCTGATCTGCCTGCTTCTGCGGGAATGGGTTCCTCTTCATCATTTACTGTTGGAATGCTCAATAACCTTTATCTGATGAACAACGTTTATAAGACTGCAGAATCGCTATCTATAGAAGCGATCAACATTGAACGTAATATACTAAAAGAAGCGGGAGGCTGGCAGGATCAGATATTTGCCGCATATGGTGGATTTAACCGCATAGACTTTTTTAATGATACCTTTACAGTAACTCCCATAGTATTGTCGCCAGAAACACTAAGTGCGCTTGAAGCTTCCTGTATGCTTTTTTTCACAAATAAGCTTCGTTCATCCAAAGATGTTCAGGATAAATTATTAAAAAGCGATGATTCTAAAAGAATTTACTCCTTGAACGAAATCAAAGAATATGTTGATCAAGCTTATTCCATATTGATAAAATCGACTTCTCCTGGTAATATGGTGCAGGAGTTTGGTATGTTGCTTAATAAGACATGGGAATCTAAAAAAAATCTGGTAGAGGGAACTTCAAACGAGGATATTGACCATATTTATCAATTAGGTATGGATGCTGGAGCCTATGGGGGGAAGCTTTGCGGTGCCGGGGGAGGTGGATTTATATTATTCATTGTAGCTAAAGACAAACAGGAAGCGGTTGCAAATGTATTGCAGGATTATCACTCAATAAAAATACGCTTCGAAAATTATGGCAGTCGCCCCATTTACAGTAAGATGTTTACTAACTGATTTTTTAATACCAATAAAATATTGGTTTTATATGAGAATGACATGACAATAAATTATACTAAAATCGATAATTGCAGAGTATGCAGTTCTAATCATATGGATGATATACTTTCATTGGGTATTCAGCCATTGACCGGTGTTTTCATAAAACCAGACCAACAAGATCCCATAGAAGCACCTCTTGATATGGTCATTTGCAATGAATGTAAACTTGTCCAACTTGCTCATACGGTAAATTCTAATCTAATGTATGAAAACTACTGGTATCGCTCCGGTATTAATCAGACAATGAGGGATCATCTTGCAGGCATCGTAGGGGACATAAACTCAAGAGTCAATTTGCAGGCAGGAGATCTCTTCATTGACATTGGCTGCAATGACGGTACTCTTTTGGCTGCGCTTGATGTTGAGGGGCTAATAAAAATCGGAGTTGACCCAAGTGACGCAATTCACTCAATTAAAGATCCAGATATCATTAAAATCAATTCTCCATTCACCAATGATGCAGTTGAGAATAAACTCCAGGGCCGTAAAGCACACGTCATTTCGTCCATATCAATGTTTTACGATATTCAAGAACCCCATAAATTCGTCGAAACTATTGTAGATTTTCTCGATGAAAATGGGATGTGGGTAGTCGAGATGAACTATACGGGAGATATGATTAAGAATTGTGGTTATGATATGATTAGCCACGAGCATCTTATATACTACACGATGTCTGTATTCGAAGAATTGATAGCACCCCATGGCCTGTTTATAAACGACGTAAGTCTAAACTCGATAAATGGCGGAAGTATAAGGATTTATGTAGGTCCCAAACCGGGAGAAACTGAAAATGTTGTTTCATTAAGAGAACAAGAAAAAGAGCAGGGACTTGATAAGAAAGAAACATATCTCCAATTTGCTTTACAGATTGAAGTGTCAAAGAAAAAACTAAAGAAGAAAATAAAGCAGATAATAGATGCAGGAGAAAGAATTGCCGCTTATGGGGCCTCCACAAGAGGTAATACAATCCTGCTTTATTGCGGATTAGACCACAATGTCATTCTTGGTGCGGCTGAGCGGAATCCATTAAAATATGGCCTTGTGACAGCTGGCACGCGAATCCCAATTAAATCTGAGGATGAAATCAGGGCCGCAAATCCTGAATATTTTCTTATATTACCATATACATTTTTAAATGAATTTATAGAGAGGGAATCTGAATATTTCGAAAATGGCGGACGATTTCTCGTTCCGATTCCAGATTTAGAGATTATTTACAAAAAAGATGGCAAAATCATTCATGAGCTGGTTAACTAAATAAAATATGTAATGCTGATTAGGACATTTAGGAAATAATATGACTGATAAACCAAATGCGCTTATAACAGGTATAACCGGAATGGTAGGCTCACATCTGGCAGATTATTTAATCGATAATACCGATTGGAATATCCATGGGATGTGCCGATGGCGAAGCCCATTGGATAACCTTGGGCAGCTTGTAGATAGAATCAACAATAAAGACCGTGTATTTTTAATTTATGGTGATCTAAATGATTTTGGATCTCTTTATAATGTCATAGAGAAAGTTAGTCCTGATTACGTCTTCCATTTGGCGGCCCAAAGCTATCCGCAAGTCAGTTTTGATGCGCCTGTAGATACTCTTGAAACAAATATCTTAGGAACTGCAAGGCTGCTTCAGTGTATGGAGAAGCTGAAGAAAGATGCCGTAATTCATGTATGTTCATCTTCGGAAGTGTTTGGTAGAGTTCCTAAGAAATTAACCCCTATCAATGAAGATGTCCCGTTCCATCCTGCATCGCCATATGCAATATCAAAAGTGGGTACTGACTTGTTAGGGAGATATTATGCGCAGGCTTATGGAATGACCATAGTAACTACACGTATGTTTACACACACCGGACCGCGCAGAGGAGATGTCTTTGCGGAATCAACCTTTGCTAAGCAGATTGCATTGATTGAGGCTGAGAAAATCCCGCCCATAATAAAGGTCGGTAATCTGGATTCGCTTCGTACCTGGTGTGATGTTCGAGACGCCGTCAGGGCATACTATATGCTGGTCACTATAAATCCTATCCCCGGCGAATATTACAATATTGGAGGCACATGGCAATGTACAATTCGTGAGATGTTAGATTATCTTATAGCTTTGTCGCCATCGAAAGATGTCATTAAGATTGAAGTCGACCCTGAACGACTTCGACCTATTGACGCTGATTTACAGATTCCTGATTGCAGCAAATTTACTGAACACACCGGGTGGAAACCGGAAATTTCTTTTGAGCAGACCATGCAAGATCTCCTGGACTATTGGAGGGAAAGAATCAATCGGGGGGAAAACTTCCTAAGCAGATAGTCGATGCAACTCGTTAGAAAATTCCTATAGCCCAATATATCCTGACAGGAGAACATTGAATTCGCCATGAGATATGGAAAATAATTTTGTGGAAGAAAATACCATCAGAAGCAACATACTTATAGTAAATGCATTGGCCAAAGATAGGGGCCATTTAATTAATGATGATTTTTTTTTGGCTGAATGCCTCTCGCCGTTTGCGTCTGAAATTGAAGTCAGAAGTTCATCTACCAGCGTTGAAAATATTCGTAAACGCCTAAGCATTAGAGCAATTCCAATTAGAAGATTCGGTTTTTTACGCAGGCTACCACGGATTCAGTATATCTTAAGACTCCTTACCGTGCGGTGCTCAGGTTATCAAGATATTTTTATGCCGGCATTTGAAGAAGTATCTGTTCTTATCTTCATGCTGCTTCACCCTAGGAAAAAATTACATCTGATTTATCATAATAATCTTTCTATAGAAAGAAGGAATAAACATCCTTTCTTATGGACCCTATTCTCGAAGATGGTTGCTGTCAGGGCAGCATCTTTATTAGTGCCTTCTCGGCATCAAGCGGATTGTATCAAAGATATCTACCCTCAAATTGATTTGAACAAAATATTTATTCGACCGCTTGATCAGATAGCTCGACCATTCTCGCGCCTTACATGGAAGGAACGTTCGCAGACAATATTTTTTTTGGGACCGCTATCAATTCACAAGTCCATTGAACCTCTCATAAATCTTATTAAGAAGGACAAGGAGCAATGTTATCATTATGTCTTGCGGCAAATAGATAATATAGATCCAAAGGTACGAATATATCTTGACGCCCAGCCAAATGTTGATATGGCATCAGGATTTCTAGACACTAATGAATATGATCGTTTTTTCCGCGAAGCATCCTGGATTATTCTAACGCATAATCTGCTCTTTGAAGGAAAGTTAAGCGGTATTTTTTGTGACGCTATTGCGGCAGGCACTCCACTTATTGCCTATAATATGGCACCGCACGATGAGTTTTTCGAACGATTTGGTGATATGGGATTACTCGTGGATTATAATGACCCACAGTGGTGTGAACAATTTATAACAACTGATTTTTCGTCAAAACAAGATGAATTCCAAAGTAACATGGCGGATTTTAGGAAATCCTGTGCAATTGACGCTATCAGAAATGTATATAGAGCGGCTTTAGAACGATTAAATTCATAATGAATTTACTATAAAAGAAGCTTGTGTCATTGAAAGAGGAAACATATCATAATAAGGACAAAGAGGTATAAAACAAATTTTTTTTGGAGGATAATATTGATGGAGGCGATAATCCTTGCTGGAGGCCTTGGTACCCGACTAAAAAGCAAGGTGAAGGATGTCCCCAAACCAATGGCGATAGTGAATGGACGGCCTTTTCTTGAATATATTCTGACCCATCTTCAAAGGGGAGGTGTAACGAAGGCTGTTATATCAGT
The DNA here is from genome assembly GCA_004402915.1 of Fidelibacterota bacterium MT.SAG.2. GTDB lineage: Bacteria > Fidelibacterota > SORT01 > SORT01 > SORT01 > SORT01. Next base: position 11,758 of record SORU01000015.1, on the reverse strand, counting down.
GGGTTTCATGAATAAGGTTATTAGTGATCATTTTCGATATCGCTTTGGGACAATCGACATCGAATATTCCGTTGAAGATGCACCATTAGGGACCGGCGGAGGCATTCTGCAATCACTGAAATTTGTGAATACAAACCCGATTTTAGTCGTCAACGGCGACACATATTTCCAGATTGATATCTTTAAATTGCTAGCGGTTCACAGCGCAAAAGACGCTGACGTAACAATTGCTGCAAAATTTCTAGAAGATCCGGATCGGTACGGCACAGTAAAGTTTGATAAAACAGGAAGTCTTGTTTCTTTTGAGGAGAAGGTAAAAGGCAAGGCAGGATTTATCAATGGCGGTATATATTTGATAAATAAGGATATACTGTTATCGGCATCTCTACCGCCGGTCTTCTCATTTGAAATCGATTTTTTAAACAAACGAAGCGGAGATATTAACATCCAAATTATGCCAAGCGATGATTATTTTATCGATATCGGCACATCCGATGATTTTGAGATAGCCCAAAGAGAGATGGGAGCTTTCTTATGAAAAAGCTCTACGATAAAAATGGATAGAAAATATCCAATTTCAAAATTTTTGGTCGATTGTGTCGATTTTACAGTATAGTCCAAACTATGCTGAGTGATGTGGTCCATCTAATGGGGTTCACGGGATGAGTTTACTAAAGGACAGTGGATCGCGCACATCAATGAAAAGCCAGAGTTCTCCAGAAAGTACGGACGAAAATCCAGCGAGACCCATACGCCTGGCAATTCTTCAGCGAGTCTGTACAGGTTATCGCGTACCCCTGTTTGAACAACTTTCAGAGACCGAAGAAGTAGATATGACTCTTTTCATTGGGGAGGATGTCCCTAACACCAAAATTAAGAGCGGTCCGGATCTAAGGGGCATTAATTATCGAAAGCTGAAAACTCTCTTTTTACCCTTAAATGCCCGTACCCTCCAATGGCATGTTGGATTGGTCGGTGAGCTTCGGAAATTCAACCCGGACGTCATCCTTTGCGAGGGAGAGAGCCATTTCGTTGGTTACCTTCAGGCGATCGGCTACAAATATTTGTTCAACAGACGTGTTGCATTGATGCACTGGTGTTATATTTCGCTTCCGGGTTGGCCCTCTATTGGCGGTAAAGGATTTCGATCACTTATAAAGGCTTTTTTTCGGAGATTCTTTGATGCTTTTGTCGTGTATTCATCATTTAGCAAAGAATGCCTGTTGAAGCTCGGTCAACCGGACGAGAAGGTGTTTGTTGCAACAAACGTTGGTGGAATTCAACGTTTCCTCTCCATTTCAGACTCTATGACTGATACTACTTCTAAAGCGAGGCAAAAGCTTGGACTGCCTGAACGATTCACAGTCCTCTATCTGGGGACATTGGACGAAAATAAGCGGCCCGGCGTTATGTTGGATCTGGCTAAAAAATCTGATAGTGAGAGATTCAATTTTGTTTTGCTCGGTACCGGTCCCCTTCTTGAAAGTTTGCTCGAACAAGCCACACGCGAAGAACTTTCTAACGTATTTCTTCCGGGACGGATGGTTGATGAGCTGCCCCTATATCTTCGTTCCGCAGATGTGCTAATGATTCCAGGTCGAGGTGGTATTGTTATCTCAGAAGCAATGGCTTTTGGGTTGCCGATAATAGTCCACCAGGCAGACGGCACCGAGTATGATTTAGTTCAGGATAAGGTGACAGGGTTTCATCTTTCTGGTGGAAGTGTAGATGATTTTTATCAGGCAATTAAATACCTTCAAATCAATCCTGATATATGCGCAGAAATGGGTCAAAAAAGCAAACAACTAGTTGAAACTAAATTCACAATTGATAATATGGTGAACCAGATCAAACGTGCCGCTCATTATGTAAAGAAAGCAAGCCATGATCGCAACTATAATACTTGAGATCAAGTGTATAGGCGAACATATCATGCCGTTTGACATGGCAGGAAAGAGAGAAGAATAATGTCTAATGAAATACCTATTCGCCTTAGGCTACCGGATTTTGTAATTATTGGCGCACAGAAATCCGCCTCCACCTTTTTGCAGGAGTGTATTAGGGAGCATCCGGCCGTTTACATGAATAGAGAAGAAGATGCTTTTTTTGAGGATCCGGAATACGTTAGAATAGGAATAGAGAAGTTTGCTACCCAGTTTGATGGCATTCCAGACGACCTACTCATCGGGATAAAGCGGCCGAACTACCTCGCCATGCCTCTGTGCCTTGAGAGGATTTACACTCACATCCCCAACGCTAGGTTGATTGCCATCCTCAGAGATCCGGTGAAGAGAGCTGTTTCTTGCTATTTCCACGATATTCGGCACGGTATTCTTCCCATTTGTTCACTCAATTTAGGAATGGCCCGTATCCTGAATGGTGAATATGCTACAAATTATCCGCGGTCTCAGGAGATACTTGACTTTGGGTTATATTATAAACATCTACGACATTACCTGGAATATTTTGATCGCAGCCAACTCTTCATAAGATTGTTCGAAGATGTGAGAAAGACCCCCTTGGAAGTGGTACGGCAAGCTTATAGTTTCCTCGGGATAGACACATCCTACAGGCCACGAGCGCTAAGCAAGCGACCGATGAAGGGGGTTCATTCGATGTGGCGGCTTCGTTTTACGAGTATCAGTAACAAGTATAAGATGTTAAGTGAGGATAAGATGAGGATTTACAGACGACCCGGTTTTTATCCCCGAGTCATGATTCGTGTAATTAATGGGATCGACAAGTTCGTTTTAGCAAAATTTGATCGAAGCGCTAAACCCATGTTGAACGCCGAAATTGAGCAACAACTCCGCTCTTTTTACGCGGAAGACATTGCCGGTCTCGAAAAACTTCTATCAATTGATTTGAGTGACTGGAAATGAGCATTTGGTCATACTATGCTTGTGGTAGATGCAGACCCAAGTACTTGACCGCAACCGAGCATGGAATAGGGGAGGATGTCCCTAACACCAAAATTAAGAGCGGTCCGGATCTAAGGGGCATTAATTATCGAAAGCTGAAAACTCTCTTTTTACCCTTAAATGCCCGTACCCTCCAATGGCATGTTGGATTGGTCGGTGAGCTTCGGAAATTCAACCCGGACGTCATCCTTTGCGAGGGAGAGAGCCATTTCGTTGGTTACCTTCAGGCGATCGGCTACAAATATTTGTTCAACAGACGTGTTGCATTGATGCACTGGTGTTATATTTCGCTTCCGGGTTGGCCCTCTATTGGCGGTAAAGGATTTCGATCACTTATAAAGGCTTTTTTTCGGAGATTCTTTGATGCTTTTGTCGTGTATTCATCATTTAGCAAAGAATGCCTGTTGAAGCTCGGTCAACCGGACGAGAAGGTGTTTGTTGCAACAAACGTTGGTGGAATTCAACGTTTCCTCTCCATTTCAGACTCTATGACTGATACTACTTCTAAAGCGAGGCAAAAGCTTGGACTGCCTGAACGATTCACAGTCCTCTATCTGGGGACATTGGACGAAAATAAGCGGCCCGGCGTTATGTTGGATCTGGCTAAAAAATCTGATAGTGAGAGATTCAATTTTGTTTTGCTCGGTACCGGTCCCCTTCTTGAAAGTTTGCTCGAACAAGCCACACGCGAAGAACTTTCTAACGTATTTCTTCCGGGACGGATGGTTGATGAGCTGCCCCTATATCTTCGTTCCGCAGATGTGCTAATGATTCCAGGTCGAGGTGGTATTGTTATCTCAGAAGCAATGGCTTTTGGGTTGCCGATAATAGTCCACCAGGCAGACGGCACCGAGTATGATTTAGTTCAGGATAAGGTGACAGGGTTTCATCTTTCTGGTGGAAGTGTAGATGATTTTTATCAGGCAATTAAATACCTTCAAATCAATCCTGATATATGCGCAGAAATGGGTCAAAAAAGCAAACAACTAGTTGAAACTAAATTCACAATTGATAATATGGTGAACCAGATCAAACGTGCCGCACGTTATACAAAGTGGAGAAAAGGCACATATGCATCTTGACAACATATAACTCGTAACTTGAATTTTTAGGACAGATATCGTAGATTCCACTTTAAGGGTGATAAATGAAGCAATTACAAATTAATATTAATACTGGTGATGTTAAAACGATAGAAGTACCGGTACCAAAGGTCGGAAGTGGAGAGATTCTCATCCGCTCTGATTATAGTCTTATTTCTTTGGGTACAGAAAAAATGCTTTTGGATTTTGGGAATGCCTCATTATGGGGTAAGGCTCGTCAGCAACCGGGTAAAGTTAAGGATGTTTTGGGCAAAATAAAAACCGATGGGTTTGCAACTACAATTAATGCGGTAAGATCAAAACTAAATCAGCCTATGACTTTAGGCTATTGCAATGTTGGAACCGTTGTAGATGTATCAGATAATATTAATGAATTTTCTGTCGGCGATAAGGTGGTGTCTAACGGGCCTCACGCTGAATACGTGTGTGTTTCTAAAAATCTCTCTATCAAAGTACCCGAAGGGGTAGAAATATCGCACGCACCATTTGCTATTGTAGGCGCAATAGGACTCCAAGGGGTAAGATTGGCAAAGCCTCAGATTGGAGAAAAATTTGTCGTATTCGGATTAGGACTGATCGGTTTAATTACGGCACAAATATTGAAAGCAAACGGTTGTGATGTTATCGGGATTGATATCAACAACTCTAAAGTACAATTAGCAAAAAAACTTGGCATCGAGAGCATAAATTCTACCGAAATGAGTGATCCGGTTTCATTCATAAGGTCATTTTCTGATGGAAGAGGAGTTGATGGAGTTATTCTCGCCATTTCCACATCGAGTAACGATCCGATCACACAAGCGGCGCAAATGTGTCGTAAAAGAGGTAGGATCATATTAATTGGCGTGACCGGCTTAGAACTTAAGAGAGAAGATTTTTATAAGAGCGAAATATCCTTTCAAGTGTCCTGTTCGTTTGGTCCAGGAAAATATGATAGTGATTATGAGGAGAAGGGGATAGACTATCCGTTTAGTTATGTTCGATGGACGGCTCAACGTAATATTTTTGCGGTATTAGATATGATCAGGAAGGGAACGATGTTGATCGATCCGTTAATTAGCGCTCAAGTGAAATTTGAAAATAGCCCGGATGCATACACGGATTTGAGTAAAAACGGTAATACTTTGGGTACGATATTAGAATATGACACCGATAAAAGTATGACTCGAATAATTCCAAATCAGCAATTATCTCATAAGCCCCCCAAAAAGGGTACTGAAAATAAATTCTGCGCATTTATAGGGGCAGGCAATTTTGCATCAAGGATTTTGATCCCCGCATTTATAAAGTCAAATGCGAAAATGCACACAATTGTGAGCAAGAATGGATTGAGCGCTGCTCATGCTGCGAAAAAGTACGGCTTTTTGAATTCATCTACAGATATGGATCATTTGTTTGATGATAAGCAGATTGGTATTCTCGCAATTGCTACCAGACACGATTCACATGCTGATATTGTAATGAAGGGGATTCGAGCGGGCAAGAATATTTATGTTGAAAAACCACTTGCGTTAAAATTGGATGATTTGGAGCAGATAAAGAGAGAGTATGAACAGGCAAATTCTAAAAATGAGTCTGGTACAATATTGATGGTGGGCTTTAATCGCAGGTTTGCGCCAATGGTTCGAAAGATAAAAAGTTTGATCGCCGGTAAAAAGCAACCTTGTAGTTTTATTATAACGGTTAACGCAGGCGCTATTCCGCAGGATCACTGGACACAAGATTCCAGCATCGGTGGCGGTCGAATTATAGGTGAAGTGTGCCACTTTATTGACCTGTTGCGATTTCTGGCAGATAGTGAGATTGTTTCAAACCATGCTATCAAGATGCTTCCAAAATCGAATACGGAATTGAATAACGACATCGTAACAATCTCCTTGAAGTTCAAAAACGGGTCGATAGGCACTATTCACTATTTTGCTAACGGGAGTAACAAATATCCAAAGGAACGGATTGAAGTATTTTGCGATGGTTCTATTTTACAGCTAAATAATTATAGGTCTCTGATAGGATATGGTTGGAAGGGGTTTTCAAAAATGAAATCAATGAGACAGGATAAAGGGCATAACGGTTCGGTCCACTCTTTTTTAAACGCTATAGATAAAGGTGATAAATCTCCGATATCATTCGAGGAATTAATTGAAGTTTCCAAAACAACTATCGAGATTGCAAAATTTCTTGAGTAATGAAAAGCAAATTATCCTAAAATTTGAGAGTATATCATTTGGACATATTGCTGCATGGAATCCTCAGAATAAGCAGATCCAGTGGATCCTTTAATAGAAACGGGCTTTTAGACCCATTGAAATCAACTTTAAATTAATGGTATATAGAAACAACTCTATCAGAGCATGTTTGGTTCAGCACACCGAAAGAGTATTAGAAATGTTCTTACAATAGGGAGAAAGTGTCTCATTTTAGGAGTCGATTCCAATTAATTTAACAGTAAATAGTAATTTCACTTAAAGTAGGTAGTTTAAAAAAACGATGATAGAGAAATTATTTACATATTATCGGCTTGGAATCCTGAATTTACTCCGCGTTCTATTTCATAGATTATCTTTAAAGTTAGGTATTTACAGATTTTTATATCCCATCGGTAAGTCTAAAAATAACTCTATTTTTGAATCAAATAAGTCTGAGAAAAACAATAACAAGAATCTATCATATGATACTAAATATGCAGATAATATCATTAACGGATATTTAAAGTACTTTTCTTCTGAATCATTTGAAGTGGGATCTCCTCCTGACTGGTTCAAAAACCCTTATAATTCCATACGGCTTTCAAATATAAAATATCACTGGTCTAATATTGATGAACACGACTCTTCAATTGGTGATATTAAAGCAATTTGGGAACCTTCGCGATTTGATTGGGCTGTCCATTTGGCGAGAGCATTTGCTGTTACCAAGGATAAAAAATATCTTAATACCTTAAACAAATGGATTGGAGATTGGAATGTGAATAATCCTCCAAACCGGGGTCCGAATTGGGTTTGCGGACAAGAAACATCTATTCGAATGCTTAATGTTTTATTAGCAGCCCATATAACAAAAGATTTTGAAAAACCCAATAACGCATTGATAAGGTTTGTTCAGAACCACTGCAAAAGAATTATGGTTACCTTTCAATATGCAAAAGCTCAAAATAATAACCACGGCACCAGTGAAGCTACTGCCATGTTCGTAGGTGGAGCTTGGTTATCTGAATATGGTGAATTAAAATCCGGAGAGCTTAAGCAGGCTTTAAATTGGAAAAAGAAGGGGCGTAGATGGCTTGAAGAAAGAGTTTTAAGCCTTATTGAACCTGACGGTAGTTTTTCACAGTATTCATTAAATTACCATCGAGTGTTGCTGGATACACTAATTCTGTCTGAATTTTTCATGGAGAAACTTAAACTCGATCGAATGAGTGATGAGTACTATGAAAGAATAACTTCGGCGATTAATTGGCTGTGTCATTTTATTGATCCTTTCTCAGGAAATGGACCCAATTTAGGAGGAAATGATGGAGCAAAGTTGATTAACTGTTCTAATGATGATTATAGAAATTATAGAAGTACGATTGAGCTGGCGGCTCTTTATTTTTTAGGCAAAAATATTTATTATACTACCAATTGGGATGATGAAATATTCTGGTTGGATTTCAAGAAAATGATACCACCAAACAAAACCTTTGCGACAAAACATTTTAAAGATGGGGGCTATAATTTCATCGGTCCTTTTCCAAATGATAAAACACGTATCCGCTGGGGGATAATGCGAATACCGAATTTTAAATTTAGACCTGCTCAATCTGATATTTTCCATTTAGATATCTGGAATGAAGGAAAAAACATTTTGAGAGATGGAGGAAGCTATAGCTATAATGCCAACACTAAATGGGCAGAATATTTCTCCGGAACGCAGTCGCATAATACTGTCCAATTTGATGATCGTGATCAAATGCCCAGAATAGGGAAATTTTTATTTGGATCATGGATAAAATTAAATCACATAGAACGATTAGCAGTTAATAATGACATAGTTACGTATTGCGGAGAATACATCGATTACAAAGGTTGTTATCACAGGAGAAGTATACAATTTACCAAGGATTATTTGCGTGTTATTGACCATTTTAATGGTCACACAAAAAAAGCCATATTGCGATGGCGACTTATTCCCGGTGAATGGGAATTAAGTGGCAATATAATTAAAAGTGAATTTGGCAAATTGACTATTGAATCTAATAATGAAGCTAAGAAAATAGAATTGAACACAGGATTTGAATCTCACTATTATCTAAATAAAACAGAGATTCCTGTCTTAGAAATCGAATTCGCTCCGGGCGATATTCGAGTTCAGACCCTCATAGAATTAAACTAAAAAAACAATGCATATTTTATATATTCATCAACATTTTACTACCCCTGAAGGGGCGGGAGGAACAAGATCCTACGAATTCTCAAAACAATTAGTGAAAGAAGGTCATAATGTAACTCTTCTCTGTGGATCTCATGAAAATGGAGATTCAGGTTTAATTGGGCAGTTTGTGCGCGGTGTGAGAAGAGGAGTTGTTGAAAGTATAAATATAATCGAAATGGAGATATCCTATTCGAGCAAAGACAATTTCTTTAAGAGAAGTGTTATTTTCTTCAGATTTGCATGGAAAAGTACATTTATTGCCTTAACAATGAAATATGATTTAATATTCTGTACATCAACACCATTGACAGTCGCAATCCCGGGTATATTATCACACTGGCTTCGAAATAAAGTCTTTGTGTTTGAGGTCAGGGATCTCTGGCCCGAATTGCCCAAAGAAATGAGAGTCATTACCAACCCATTTGTTTTGATGATTCTTTCATCCTTAGAGTGGATTTCTTATCGTTCAGCTGATGCCTGCATTGGTTTATCTCCGGGAATTGTCGAAGGTATTGAGAGGAAAGGTGTGAAGCCGGCAAAAATTGAAATGATTCCCAATGGGAGTGATATCGATCTTCACCAAATATCGCCTAAGCGATCCGTAGAAAACTTTCAAAGAAAGAACGATGTATTGCAAGCAGTTTTTACAGGTGCGCATGGTATCGCAAATGGATTAAACGCAGTTATAGACACTGCTGTTGAGTTACAAACGAGAGGGCGTCAAGATGTGAAATTTAATCTTATCGGAAACGGTATGCTAAAACCCGAGCTTATGGAAAGAACGAGAAAAGAAAAATTAACAAACATAGAATTTAATGATCCGATATCGAAGTATAATTTAGTTGAAGAATTAAAAACTATGGATGTCGGATTGATGATACTCGCAGACATTCCGGCATTTTACTATGGTACCTCACCAAACAAATTTTTTGACTATATTGCATCCGGATTGCCTATACTGATAAATTACCCGGGCTGGCTGGCTTCACTGATAGAAGAGAGAGAATGTGGTATTTATGTTCCTCCCGGAGATTCAGCGGCATTTGCAGACGCGATGGAACAGTTTGCAGAAAATCGGGATATGCTCAAAGTCATGGGAGATAATGCTTACCAATTAGCTTTGACGGAATTTGAAAGAGGAAAACTCTCTAAAAAATTTATCAATCTTTTAATGAAGACATATCAGAATGAAAAGAATAGTTGATTTACTTTTGTCAATTGTTGGGTTGATTTTTTTAATTCCGTTGATTGTGGTATTAAGTGCTATTATCATATCAATAGATGGTTTTCCGATAATATTTAAACAGAGACGCGCAGGCTTAAAAGGAGAGGTCTTTACGTTATATAAGTTGAGAACTATGAAGCCGATTTTAATAGGTGAAAACGATATTCAGGATAAATCACGAATTACCAAGCTAGGGAATTTTTTAAGAAAATCTAGTTTGGATGAGATACCTTCTATCTTAAACGTAATACGAGGGGAGATGAGTATCGTCGGTCCAAGACCTTTGCTTCCGGAATACTTAAAGTTGTATTCAGCCGAACAGAACAGGCGGCATGATGTAAAACCCGGAATTACAGGTTGGACTCAAATCAACGGTCGCAATACTATTAGTTGGGATAAAAAATTTGAATATGATATTTGGTATGTCGAGAATCAATCTCTTGCATTAGACATTAAGATAATATTTTTAACGATCTGGAAAGTATTGTTACAGCGTGATATTAATAAATCAGATGAAGAAACGATGGGTACTTTTGAAGGCTAAAATGGAAATAATCATTATAGGAGCAGGCGGACACGCGAAGGTAGTTGCTGAAGCATGGAAATCAAAAAATGAGACAATAAACGGATTTTATGATGACAACTCCTCATTACACGGTCGGACAGTTCTGGGTCATCCTGTTCTCGGCAACAGCGATGCGATTAAAGACTTAGCTCCGAATAAGTTGTTGCTTGGATTGGGAATCGGTGAAAATAAAAGTAGATGCGAGTATTTTGATAAATTTTCATCACTTGGATTCTCATTTCCTGTTATAGCACATGAAGATTGTTCTGTCAGCCCAACAGCATCGATAAGTTCCGGTGTAGTGCTCTTTGCCCAGTCGGTCGTGAACGCAAATGCCAGGATCGCAGAAGCAGTTATCATTAATTCAGGTGCAATCGTTGAGCATGATTGTGAAATAGGTCGAGGAGCACATATAGCACCGGGATCAGTGCTTGCAGGAGGTGTCTCAATAGGAGAGTTCAGTTTTATTGGTATGGGATCAGTAGTAAAAGAAGGAATCAAAATAGGACGCAATTGCATAATAGGTGCAGGATCTGTCGTCTTGGATGATTTACCGGATGATGTCGTGGCTGTAGGTGTGCCAGCAAAGATTATCAAGAAGTTGGGGAGACCGAATTAAGTGAAGATAACTATCCTTGTTGGATTTATTATTTTTAACATCACCAATCTGGTTGCTCAATCTCTTGAATCGCTTGACCTTAATTCATTATTATTGGAACAGTCAAATTATATCTCTCTGGCGTCTGAAATCAATTTTAATAACAGTTCAAGAAACATATATATTGAAAAGGGTCTTTCAATTTCACGAAAGTATACGATTTTAGGGGGACTTGTTCTTTCAAATTCTGAACCTGATCTTATCGGCGCAAATTATGAAAGACCGGACATTCCTGTCTTTTCTACAGGAAGAGTATATGCTTCAGAAATAAATTATAATTCCGGAGCGTTCAATCTAAGGGCAGGCAGACTTAGGACAAAATACTATTTGATCAGGCAATTGTCTCCCTGGAATAGTGCGAGAATCAGTGGTGATGGAGTTAATTGGAGATATAAACACAAAGCATGGGTATTTTCAAATAGTATCGAATTTTTGCCGGCTGAGCGAATTTCATCCGGCGAAACTTTTGACAGAATTCTTAATTTTCATCAGTTATCATTCAAAGTGTACCGAGATTTCAGTCTTGGCCTCGGAGAATTTTCAATTTATACCGGAATTAATCAGGGGATAAATTTGTTAAGGTCAAATCCGATTATCCCCTACATTGTCCATGATTTTGATACTGGTTCTTCAAGGAAGAGTGGATTTGTCGGTGACTTAGATAATTATATCGCATACAGTGAAATTGCTATCGTAAAGAAGAAATGGGAATTTAAGTTTAGATCATATATTGATGATTTTCAAATAGACTCAGAGGGTAGAAAGGTATTAGCTGATCAATTTTTATTCATTGGAGAATTTTGGACGAAATTTACGGAACCTAAAGAGTCGAAAAATCATATAGAAACAGTATTGAGGTATTCAAGATCAAATATT
>SORU01000014.1 GCA_004402915.1 Fidelibacterota bacterium MT.SAG.2 | reverse complement strand
CTCCTATAGATGCTAAAGATTTGAGAAACCTTGACTCGATGATCAATCGATTATTTTTTCGCCTATCGGATCATTACAATGGTAAACCAGAAAAAATAACTCATCCAAATATCATCAATCTTGATCGATGGTTCGAGGATTTTATAATTGAAGAATTAGTGATATTAAAAGAAGAAATAGATAATATCAAAAATCTAGATTTAATAGATTTCTGCAATAGTGCGCTTTCCAGCATAATTGTAAATGTTTCTAATCAAGATAGCGATACCAGATATGTACGAGTAAAAAAGAATCATAAAAATAAGGACGTGTACAATAAATTCGTCCGGAAGCTTAACAGCATGAGAAATATAATGTTTATAGAATCTGGAAAAATTGCTAAAGGTAATTCTATTCTCAAGGTGGCTGATACTCGTGATAAAAATATCTTCGCTGAAGATACTGCCGATATGGCCGTCACATCTCCTCCATATCCAAATGCATGGGATTATCACTTATATCATAAATATAGGTTGTTGTGGCTTGGTATGAATCCTCAGGAATTAAGAAGTAAAGAAATCGGTTCACATGCAGACTATTCAAAAAAGAATAGTCTTGATGAATTTGATTTTCAGAGGGATATGAAACAATGTTTTGAAAATGTTAGCAATATTCTTAAAAGGGAAGGTCACTTCGTTTTGGTCATAGGGGATTCTATCTTGAAGGGAAGGAATATTAAAAACAATGAAATCCTCAAAAATGCTGCCAAAAGTACAAAATTCTCCTTTATTTCTGAATTCTCAAGAAATATTCAATTGCACAGAAAATCGTTCAATCCGAAAATCGGTAATATCAAAAGCGAGAAGATTCTCATTTTCAAGAATTTGAAGTAACGTATGTATAAATACAAAATATCTTTTTCTAATTACAAGCTTAGGGATTATGAGATGATCTTAGCTCTTCGTGAATTTGAGACTCTTTTTCCACATCTAAAAAATAAGAAGATTAATCTTGATAATATTGAAGTGGAAACCAAAAATAAATTGAACGAAAATAGACTCAAGAAATTAACGTTTTTCTCACAATTTAATATTGAAAACAAGAAACTATTGGGACAAAATAATTATACCGAGCAAACTATTCTTGAACATTTAAATCATAATGAAATCAATAAATTGGATCAAAATCAAGCGCCAAATTTAGTGATAAATTCTTCAAGAAAGACCCGATATCTAAGTCATTCATTTCATGAATATAAGGGTAGATTTTATCCACAGTTAGTGAGATCATTTATTAACTCTTCTGGAATTAAATCGAAGCATACGGTATTGGATCCATTTTGTGGAAGTGGTACAACTCTTGTAGAAAGTTTACTTTACGGCGTAAATGCAATTGGAATTGATATTAATCCTGCTGCTCACATGATTGCGAAAGCAAAAGTTAGAAGCCTCCAAATCCCTCTCAACCAAATCAAGAAATTAAAAAAACGTTTCAATTCAATTGACACAAACACAGCTTGGCAGAAAATAAACGTCACAAATATTGAGCACCTAGATATAAAATATTTAATAAATTGGTTCCCGGAAGAAAACCTAAAAAAGATTTTCTATTTGATTAATAGAATTGAGAGCGTCGACAATGAAGATGAGAATTTATTACTAAAAGTTGTTTTAAGCAGCATTTTACGACAATTTTCACTGCAAGATCCCAGACAACTTCGCATAAGACGACGTAAGGATATTCCTCCAATAAATCTTTTACAAATATTCAAGAAAAGCCTTGGTCAACGACTTACTACACTAGAGAGTTTTCAACGATTAAATTCTTTTCAAGTCGAATCATCAATTGATATTTTTCTAGGTGATGTACGCGATATATTTAGTACAACTTCAATCAAACCCAATTCCGTAGATCTGGTAATTACATCTCCACCATATGCAACAGCTCTCCCCTATATTGATACTGACAGACTCTCATTGTTTGTATTTGGTTTTACCGATAAAAAGAATTTTGGGCAATTAGAACAGAGTTTAATTGGAAATAGGGAGATCACAAAAAATAAGCGCAAATTGATTGATATAGAGCTGGAGAAGAATTTTAAGCACTCAGACCTTCCAGATAAAATTATTGAATCATTAAAAAATATTTACTTCCTTAACAAAAATGCGGACGTCGGATTTAGAAGAAAAAATAAAGCCGCTATGCTTTTTAAGTATTTCTTACATATGCATGAAGGGTTGCAGCAAATCTATAAAGCCATGAAAAGGAGGAAATTCGCGTTCTTTGTTATAGGCAATAATAAAACAAAAGCCGGGGGAAAAGATATTGTAATTCCAACAGCTAATTTTATTGAATTAATTGCTAAGCAATGTAAATTTGAAATTGTCGATAAGATATCTATGTCAGTTCAGCCAGGGTATCTAATTCACTCAAAAAATTCAATAAACTCTGAATTCATTTTGGTTTTGAGGAAAAAATAGATTATGGAATTAAAGTTACTCACACATGAAACAGTAATTGGAAACGAAATCACCACCTCTCTTGGTAGTGGCCAGTATAAGAACTTTAAAATGGTGGTAGCATTCGCTAAGAACTCCGGAATTGGAAGATTGTATAATGATCTAAGCTCATTTTCTAATCAAGGTGGAAAGGTGGAAGCGATAGTAGGCATAGATCAGAAAGTTACTTCCTATCAATCTCTCATTAATTTAAAAGCAATTACAAAAGAAAACCTTTACATCCACCACGATAATGGAACGATAAATTTTCATACGAAGATGTATCTATTTGGAAACACAGAAATAGATAAAGTTATTGTTGGTTCATCAAATCTGACTGCTGGTGGATTATACATGAATTTTGAAGCGAACATTAGTGTGAATTTAGACTCCTCAAAATCTACCATAAGGTTTAGAAATCAAGTTGAGAATTACTGGAAAAATCTTTCATCCGATGAGAACACGGTCAAAGCCGATAGAAAACTCATTGATCAATTGTTTGACGCGGGAAAATTATATGACGAAAATGAACACGGTTCCTTTAAGACAAATATAGGTGAAGCATCTGGATTACCTTTTAAAAATAGAAAGCCACCGAAGCTTCCTCCTCTTAGTAATAAAATCACTACTACAACACCTTCTTCCTTTAATTCGTTTGCGATGACATTATCCAAATTTGATGTAAGTTCGAAAAGTCAAGATCCCGTAATACTTATTCCCATTACTGCTTTAAGAAAGAATCCTACATTTTGGAATTGGCCATTCTTGTATATGAGATCAGGTGGAGGCTATCCACAATATTATGCTCCAACGGATGTCAAGATCAATGGAACCCAAAAAAGAAAGACAATAAGAATTTACTACTACGATACAAAATCGGAATTTCGATTACAATGTGAGGGTATAAAAAGAAACGGTAACCCGAATGATATAATGTTAATTAAAAAAACACCCTCAAAATCAATAGAATACGAAATCGAACTTGTCCGGTCTAATTCAAGTAAATATAAAATTCTCCTCCCAAAATTAACTGAAACAACACCTAATAAACGCAAGTTTTATAATTACTTTTGACTTTAGTAGATATTATTCCATCCTCATTCTAAACACTTCGGCCTAAATCAAAACCAATTTATATTTGAGTCCTCCTTCGACGTGCTTATACCATGAAAATTGGCTATGCTAGAGTTTCAACTGGGGATCAGAATTTAGATATGCAGATGGATGCTCTTAATAAAATTGAGTGTGATAAAATATTTACTGATAAAATGAGCGGTGCGAGGAGTGATCCGCCTGGGTTTTCACTTCTTTCCGATGATAAAATGTCACAGAAACTATACTTCTACCATATTTTCTCCTCCAAACAAAAATTCTGCTTTTGATAATACTTCCGGTGTTGGATTATAATAAAAAACTACCAAATTCTCTTTTGCTCGTGAACAACAAACATAAAACATTTTTTTTGTTCTTTCAATAATGCTTTCTTTCTCTGGTGTGTCTTCAAACAAATATTTAAAATTATAATTATTCCATCCGCCATTATCTAAAATCACAAAAACATTATTAAATTCTTCTCCTTTAATTCCATGCTGTGTTGAGTAAGGAGTTAAATCTTGCTCAAAATTGTAAAGATTTATTAGCTGCTCATATATAAGATCTTTGACTTTATGAAATGTATATTCGTTTTCTGCTTGAAAAGAATTAAAATTATCGTCTTTAATTACTAACCTAGAATCATGAGCAAACGCGATTATATCTAAAATTGTTTTATCTCTCATTTCCTTTAGATCTTCAATTGATTTTTTTAAGTCAATTTTATCTTGAACAGATTTAATTTTATACTCAGTTTTTCTAATGAAACTGTTGACATCGTTTTTTTCATACAGATGGATAACTTCTTGTATTTTAAATAGATGATTAATTAATGCGTCTTTATCATCACCAAATAATTTGTCACTATTTAAATAAATTTTAGAAAGATTTTCAAATGGAATATTTTTTGCATAATCAAACAATTCTGGATTTAATTTTATAAAATTTTTGAAATTGTTAGCAGCATTAACTAAATTTAAATTTAAGACTTCACCAAAGGTTTTATTTTCAATTTTTGTCTTTTCTTCCAGATGATTCTTCATATATGTTTTGATTTTAGATACTTGTTTAATAATTTCATCTTTGCTATAGACATCAAATATTTCACCAAAACCTGCATCCAACGCAATTAACTTGTGGGTTAGGTATAATTCTTTTGTTTCATTATAATCTGTAAAATCCCAATCATTGAATAAATCTTCATTGTTTTTTAATGATTCAATATCTACATCTTCAGCATATGAGAATACAAAGTTAATACTTCCACTATCTGCCTTTCCTTCTGGTTTTGGTTTTTGAGTAATATCTGTTCTAATATTATTTAGTAATTTTATGACCTCAGTGGAACAACGCCAATTATCTTCTATTATAACTTCCTTAATTGTGCCGTCTTCTATGTAGGAATTTAAATTGCCAATACCATTATTATAAATTGATTGCATTGAATCACCAAAGGTTCCAATAATATTTGTTTTATGCTCTATTTTATTGATATAGTTAAGAAAAATCTTAATTACCTGTTCCTCAGCATCTTGGTATTCATCTATCAATATGTAATCGTACTTATCAATTAGTATTTCACATAATAAAGGATAAGTTTCGAACATATAGCTTGTAATTTTTAAAACTTCATTGTGTGATATTATACCTTCTTCTAATTTTTTATATTCCTTATATTTTATTTCCTGGTGCTGATATAATTCTGAATTTAAATTTTGATCTCCAAAATATTTTATGCCAGTGTTTTCCTTTTCTTTTTCTTTCCTAAGTAAGGCTAAAAGGGAAATTTTTAGATCATTCTGATAATTTTTGATGATATCCCATAGAAAATCGTGAATTGTGGAAGTCTTAATATTTTTATATGGTCTTCTATCTTTGATTACATCTACCGCAGCATTCGTATAAGTAATGCATGCTATATTGGCGCTTGGATCGGTGGAATGTACAAATTCTAATACCTCCATTAGCGTAAAGGTTTTACCACTTCCGGCGCCGCCACTTAATAGAAAATTTTCGCCATTATTGATATGGCTTTTTATTTTTTCTATTACTCCGCTAGCCATAGCAAACTATCCTTGATATATTTAGGGATATCCCAATCACTAAACTCACTATTACTGTAATATAATATATCAGTTGCGAAAATAGATTTTTTCCCTATACAATTTTTTGCAATCTCATAGTAATCAGGAGATGTAGCCTCTAAAACTTCACGGTTTTTTAAGCTTTTGAAGCTGTCTTTATTTGACTTTATATATTCTAAGTTTAACGAAATAAAAGCGTCTTCAAAACTTCTCGCGTGATATTCGTTTTCTTCTGTTTGATATGTGATACACAGATTTCCATCTTTATGGGACTCCCATTTGTTATCCTTCAATAGAAAGATTTTATCTTTAAAATCTAATTTTATTAATTCATTTAAAGACTTATCATTTGTAAAATATCGAATAGAGGCGTTGCTTGTGTGAGTGCCTTTGGAAACAGGACATGCTTTTCCATTTACAGCGGGTTCTACTGAGTCAATGTCAGTTATAATCATAGTTTTAATCTGTAAAAAGTCGATAAATTGATCAAAGATATGTGAATATGCTCCGACTTCCGTGACTGATATATTCTGAGATAAAAGAGGAGTGTATTCTTTTACATCTTTGTTCTCTAAGTCTATTTTTTTCATCATTGCAGGGATTAAAATTCTTTCAGTATCACCTTCAATTAGTATCAATTTTTCAGAGAAAAATAGCTCAGCTCTATTCAAGGTTAAATATTGTTTTAAGAATTGAAATATTGATTTATCAGAATCTCTATCCTCATATTTTTTTTGTAGTTCAGATATGTTTTTAACTATTATATTTGAATTTTCCCTTAAAAAGTACTTTATATCATTGAAATCGCATTGCGATGTTATATGAGCTGAATGCGTACTGATTATCGTTTGAAGATTATTTAAATCCTTTCCTTCTTCTTGCAATAGATTCTTAATATTTTTAATAAATACATACTGCATTTGAGGGTGCGTATGGGCCTCCGGCTCTTCGATAAATAACAAGTTTATGTCAGCTGGTCTTTTAGATTCGAGATTTTTTGTTTTAAACAAATCCATTATTATATGTATGTTAAATATCATCGCAAAAAGATTCATATATCCCAATCCATTAAGTTCTTCCGGTAAAAAATGTCCTTCTTGTTCATAGACGACAGAAGTGTTTTCTTTTAAAACATTAAGCTCTTCTAACTTAGATAGAACAGAAAGCTGTGATTCTTTCTCAGAATAGCTGAATTTTTTTACATTGTCTATAATATCTTTAAATATTGTTTCATATGTTTTATTTAAATCAGAGTCAGTTTTAATTAATTTTCTTTGCAAATCAGTAATATCTGTTTCTTTTGAAGATTTAGTAGATTTAAAAAATTTATAAGATAATTTAGAAAGTGCACTATCTTCATCTACATTAGCTACATCTCTTTTAGCGCTAATGGATTCGAACTTAATAATTTTATTTAGTTGATTCTGCTCAATATCTTTGAAATTTTCTTCATTCTTGTATTCTAAACTACGTTTATGGAGTGAACCCCTAAACTGGGACACTTTCTTCCTGTTTTAAGGACATTTCTAATCTTCTTTCCTCGAATGCATTTTCAAATTCAACAGGCGAGTTATATCCCAATGCTGAGTGCAACCGCCTCTTATTGTAAACCTCATTGATGTAGTAAGCAATATAATCGTACGCCTCCTCAAAGGATTCATATTCATTCAGCAGGACCTCCTCGTATTTCAATGTCTTGATAAATGACTCGATAGTGGCATTATCATAGGGATTACCCTTTCGCGACATACTAACAATTATTCCATGCTGCTTCAACATCTCTATATATTTACCTGCAGCATATTGCACTCCTCTGTCGGAGTGATGGATCAAACCCGGTTTGATAGAACGGTTTCTCAATGCCATCCTAAGCGCGCTAATGCTTAACCTCGTATCAATATCCCTTCCAAGCGACCATCCGACTATACGGCGAGTGAACTGATCCATTATCACCCCCAGATATACGAATGCTTTGGGAAGTCTGATATACGTTATATCCGCAACCCACAACTGATCCGGAGCGGTGGGCTTTATTTCTTTAGCCAAGTTGGGATAGATACCAAGATGGTGCCGGGAATCAGTCGTTCGTACAGAACCCCTTTTACGCTTACATAACAGGTCGTTACTGCGCATAAGTCTGAGTACACGCTTGTGATTTATTCGGTATCCCATTCGTTGTAATGCCTTTGTCACTCTCCGATACCCGTATCCCGGCATATCTACACAGATATGTTCAATATGTTCAATTAGTTTCGCTTCAATTGAATCGACCTTTTCCTTAACGCTTGATAGAAACCGGTAAAGACCGCTACGGCTGACTTCTGTGATTTCACACAAAGCCCCTTTGGGGAGTCCTACAGAATGTTGTGCGATCAGTGTATAGATCATCTCTCTCCATCCATTGGGATCTTTGCTCCCCCATTGCTCTCTAACCGTCTTAAGACTTTTTTTAGGAACCCATTCTCCATGGTCAAACTTCCGACCTTTCGCTCTAACTCGGCAATACGGGCTTCTGCATCCAAATTCTCAAACTCCCCGGATCCACCACTCTTAAAAGCTTTTTCAGGGTTCTCTCTGTACAGACGAAGCCATTTATATACCAAATGAGGACTAAGTTGATATCTGCGAGCAACTCGGGCCGCAGATAGCCCACTCTCGACTTTACGAACTACGTCAATCTTAAAAGAACTCCCATACCTACGTCGACTTCCTGTCATCGTGTGATACCCTCCCGGTTTTGGTGTGTCTAAAATAACCAAGAAAGTGTCTCACGCAAGGGGTGCACTCCATTTATAAGTCTTAAAGTAGGTTCTATGAATCTGATTATGCTTTAAAAAGTCTAATACATTTTTCTCTTTAAATTCCTTGTTATATTCTTTAAAGTCACTTTTTAATCTTTTTAAATTTTCTTTGTCTAATCCGTATTTAAACGAAAGAATTATCTTATTTTCAGTTGGGGAAAGATTAAGAAGAAAATCAGAAATATTGATTAAATTATCATGATCTTCATAGGATATTATTAATTTTAAGGAGAGAGAAAATAATTCGTCCTCTAAAATTTTGTCATCTTCAACGATCTTTTGTAGATTTTCCTGGGATTGAATACTAAAATCATCAATCGAAAAAGTATTACCCGTTTCTTTTAGAAATCTGTTTAATAGAGCTAAAAATGATGTTTTCCCCGTATTATTTTTTCCAATAACCAATGATAAATTATCTTCTACATCTAGAGAAAATGAGTGCAATAGCCTGAAATTTGATATTTGAATTTTTTCAATTTTCATTTCTGATTAAATCCAGAGTCTATCAAATTATATATTTAGCTGAAAGACTATCGGTATAATAGACGATATGAGTGTTGAATGCAACAGAAAATCCATACCTGACGAATTTGGCATAAAGGAGAAGATTTATTCGTTGCTGTCAGGGCAATCCCTAGCCCGTAGACGATAAGAAATAATCCAGATTCAAGGCCAGTTCAGACTACAACTGTATATGCAAATGTTATGAATGAAGACGTTGAGAAGGCTGTAAATAGTATAATAAAAGAGTCGTAAGACTCTTTTATCTTATATTGGATACATTAGGGCACTAATATAGCCAATTCATGTTGAAAAGAGAGATATTAGCATAAAAACAATATGGATTTGTATCAAATTATGATTCCGATTTGTGTATATTCCCAACAGAGATCTGTTTTAATAATTGAAACTAGTTTCGCATAAAATCCATTATCAGAACACATTCCCATATACTAAAATTCATTTGAACTATTCAATCCATTACGGATATTATGTATCCCCTAAGATTCTTTGACACTTATACCGGCTATGGCCACCTGGTACCCGATTGAGGTAAGAAATTGTTTAGCTCCTACCAGATTTAGAAGACTAAAGAATGGTAGGTCTTCTACTACAGTTGCAGGGTCAACTCCAAGAATCACATAAACTATTTTATATTTGTTTGAAATAAACCCATCTTCTGGAATCCTTTTAGCATAATCCTTACTCAGTGAACCAAGATGTAACTTGGCCTTTTTTCTAAATGCTTTATCATTAAGGAGCGCTTCTCCTGATATTCTACCCTGCGCAAATAAATGGCTTAACCCCGAAGATCCGCCTTTCTTCTTTTTTACATGAATAATCATTTGATCTTCACTCATGAGATCACAAATTTCGATGTAAGTCGAAGTTGATTCGCATTTCGCTAACTTTTTATCCATGAGAGCAATGCCCTTTTGGGATTTTGCCGCTCTAATATTATATTCATCCTCTCGCTCAATTTTACCTTCTTTATCGATCTCTATTTGTGGAAACTTCAAGTCGATTTTCTCAATCTTACTCGCTTGATTATTAATTTTTTCAGCAAAGGACTTTTCAATCTCAAACCAAGTACTTTTGGTAAAGACGAAGCGTGAACTACCTTCGATTACCTCATAAGTCAAGCAATTATAGATTGACCAACTTATAATAGCCTCATTCAATCCACTTGAAAACAGATAAGCA
This sequence comes from Fidelibacterota bacterium MT.SAG.2, assembly GCA_004402915.1. Lineage (GTDB taxonomy): Bacteria > Fidelibacterota > SORT01 > SORT01 > SORT01 > SORT01. Next base: position 27,293 of record SORU01000014.1, on the reverse strand, counting down.
TGATCTCTCTTAATTTTTTCAGTATCTACTGTCTTTGACTTTAGATTCTGCCGATAAGACGCTAGATTAAGATCAAAGATTTGATTTTTACCTTTTTGGGTAAATGAAAAATAATTAAAATCTACCCAATTAATTGGTTCAGGAGGAGCAAGGTACGATGTAGGATTATCATCGTTAATATCATCAATTAATTTCTTATCTAATTCTTTAATTTTAGATGATTCTTTCACTTTTTTAATATGATCAACCCAAGCAAAATTGCTCTGATAGCTCGTACCTTTATAAAGTCTGTTCAATTTCTTGCATACCTTCTCAATACTTGAGAATTCCATTCTGGCAGATACTGCAACCGTTGCATCACTTCCTGCCAATGACTCAAACCTCAAATAATTTTTTGGAATTCCAGTAATTGCTCTAACAATATCGCGAGATATATCTAATCCAAAAATCTCTATTCCACTTGCTCGACTAGATTGAGTACGCTTATGCACAGTCTGCTCTTCTATTGTGAAAGTATCAATACTACGCATACTAGCCGGCTCAATACCATTCAATGAAACTTTTATTCCAAAATCCTGTACAAGTAATTCTTCTTTAAGTAAATGTCGACCATGTCCAAAAGCTATACCATATATGTTCTCATCAATTTTAACTAAGAGAACCGCTGAATTAGACTGGTTGCTTAGCACTTCGATCGTGTTTTGTGTTCCAGATTGCATAAATTGAAGCCAAGCTGGCGTGCCTTGCGTTGGCTTCGATATGAAGAGTGTTCCATCGAAGCCCAAGTTGCCTAAAAGATCGTATTTTGTCAATTCAACAGAATCTTTTAATGTTTCTTCAAATGCTTTTACGGATGTTTTGAATAATCTTACGCGCAATCTTTGGATTCGTATTTCGGACTTTTTCGTGCTCATACTTTCTTCACCTAATTATTATCATTTTGATACTCTAAATCTTTAGTTCATTGCCTAACTCTAGCTCCGAGGAACTTATATTTCAAATGATTATTGAATACCTTTTCGTATAAAAACTATTATCGGAAATACGGATATAGCCGGGCGAGCTAATTTTCATTACTTGCAAAATCGAATCGTAAATCAACAAGCAAACACATGTACCGTTACTGTATTTTCTTCCTTTGGACTTAATCATGATAAATAATGTCAATTTCTGAACGCCCTGATCTGGATTCAGCCGTGATCACCTTTGAACTAAGATAGAATACATCAATTTTAGCATTATTTTTTAGCGTAAACCTTTTAATTTGGTTAATCATTTCCGTGAGAATAAATTTTGTGTCTGCGGGTCCTACCATGAATCCGGAGTAGAGAGTGGTATTAACATTTAGTTTCATATATGTACCGACAGCATCAACAGATATTACACCAAATTGACTATATTTAGTATTCATGTACTGTTCTATCCTTTTATCCGAATCCAAGGTTTGGGTTTTGCGCCCTAGTGTATAAATTTTATTATTCGAGGCAGATGTATTAGATTTTAACGATGTTTGAGTATGCTTATTCCTCCCGTGATATTTGCCCTTGGAATGAACAAGATTCCAGTTTGAATCTTTACACCAGAATACAAGAACTCCCGTTCTCGCTGAAATTTCATCCTTGATTAACAAAAAATAGTACTTTTTTGACTCTTTATCAAATACGATTAAATTAGTACCGGCTTGTTTCTGAATATATGCTGATCCGGTATATATATTATTAATTCCCCAGACCTTTGATATATGATTAACCATTTGACTGAGAATTATATCATCGTCTCGCGGTAATGTCGTAGGATAAACGGCAATAAATATTGGTACATCTTTTTTATAGTTAACCCGTTTCAGTTTGTATTGGTAGCCATTAAAATTATTTACTTCATGTTGCTCTTTAAATTCATTTGCGATATTGTCTGTACTTGTACTGAATACGATTCGTTTACTTACGTAACCTGACTTCGAACCCAAATTTAATTCTATCCAATTTCCAGATTTTGAGGTGATCGATTTTATTGTTCCCTGTCTCAGCTGAGTTACAACTTCAAAGTTCATTCCAGGACCGCTTCTTATATTGACGATCGACGGCAAGATGAATGCAAAATCTTGCGCAGAAATAATATTGCTACTGATAAATAATGAAGAAACTAAAACTAAACCTCTTATTCTCATATCACTCCCTCCTTCCTTTCCGGCTGCGTTTTCAGTTATCCCAGTAACTAATACTCAAATTCGCATAAAAACCATTATCAGAAATTCTGTTGTTACCCAGTTATCACATTCGAGGAAGTTATAACTCTTCTGGTTCAGAGATATTATTCTTTATCAGTTATCAGATATTGCGACCATCCATTTTTTGTACTTCACTATATCTCAAATTTAATTAAACGGATGATTTTAACTCCTCTAAATTCCTTGAACCAGATGAACATTAGCAAATTCAAATAAACATAACCTAATTTCTATAAAAATCCAAGATTTTCTATATTCATGATCTTATGATATATCTCATCTTAATATTGGATATAAAAGGACACTTATATAGCCAATTTCTTTCTAGACATGTCTCCATTGGATTTGCCCTAAAGTTAAACAGCTCGAAAACTCATTACATTACCTTAAGAACTCACGATATTACTCTCGATTTTTCTCCGAAACTCAGGATATATCCGTGGAAATATGGTGAGTTTATAAGAGAAAGGACGATATTCATCGACTGCCAGCCCTTTTGAAGCAAGCATCGGGAGGGGCGAAGCCCCTCCTAATCACTTAATGAAAACCATTTTACGCGTCTCCACAAAATTCCCTGCAACAAGCCGATATAGGTAAACTCCACTTCCAACCGAAACTCCGAACTTGTTTGTGCCGTTCCAGGTTTTTTGGTGATAGCCTGGCAGGACGTTTTGTTCGTCCCAACGCATTATTTCTTGGCCCATTAGGTTATAGATTACTAAAGTCACGTCTGACTGCTGAGGTAGTCCATAACTGATTGTCGTTTTTGGGTTGAACGGATTGGGCCAATTATCTGAAAGGCTATATTCTGTGGGAAGCGTTGCTTGTTCATCTTCAACCGCAACTACGTCTCCCTGAAATCCTGTTCTTTGATTATTTCCCTGGAATGTTGGCCAAATACCTGCTGAAGTCATTTTGCTAAGATTTTGAGAAGCCAAGTCAGCATCTACCAGGCCGTAAATTGAACCGTCTGTACTTCCAACATAGATCATACCTTTATTAGTAACTAATGGTGGTGCAATTATAGAAGATCCAGTCTGATAATACCATACCAATTCACCAATCGAACTAAGGACTATTAGCCTTCCATCATCCGTTCCAATTGCCAATTTTCCATCAGGTAGCGTTGTTGGGGTTCCATTAACTGCTGATCCTGCATCATAAGACCAAACAAACTCACCTGACGCTGAGATTGCGTAAACAAGGCTATCCGTAGACCCAAAATAAACAGTACCATCACCGCTAATAACTGGAGAAGACTGGATAGTACCACCCGTTGAGAATCGCCAGTTCTCGTTTCCATCACTATCCAACGAGTAGAAGTTCTTATCATCACTTCCAAAGTATATATTGCCGCTCAAATCCAATGCTGGCGAAGATCGGACTGGCTCATTTGTAATAAAACTCCACCTGAGGCTACCATCTGGATTAATGGCATACATTAGACCTCCATCGCTTCCTACATATATTATTCCATCAGTTCCAACAGAAGCAGAAGAATTAATGGGTCCAGCAGTAAGATAATTCCAATTAATTGAACCATCTGAACCATTAAGGGAAAAAAGTCTGCCGTTATCTACTCCTACATACAGTATATCACCTGATGTGATAGCAGGAGAGGCAGTCACAATACCCCCCATTGAGATATCCCACTCAAAATTTCCATTCAGGTTAAATGCGTAAAGACGGGTATCTGAAGAACCGACATAGATTCGATTATTCGGTCCGATCGTGGTAGTTGATTGTATATCCCCTCCAACCTTCAAGAACCATCGCACTATTCCATCGGTATCGAAGTTATATATCTTGTCATCCGCTGAACTTGCAAAGAATAGGCTATCGCCGATACTACTGACCGCTGAGGATATGGGCCCAGCTGTCTGTATTTTCTGTGCGTGAACGTTGATATTTTTTGATGTTGAATCGATTAATCCGTTCTCATCGGTAACAATTAGATAAACTGTATTCGTACCAGTCGGCAAAAAAGTGTTAATAATACTCTCACTTCCGATGGTAATTCCATTACGTCTCCATTCGAAACCTGTAATTGCATAACCCGCAGGATGAATACTGTTTGAAGCATTAAGAGTGCCCTGAACAAATCCGTCTCTTGTAATATCTAGCCATAGTGATTCTGCTGTTATGACCGGAGTTGGTAGTTCACCGAGGACAACGCTGATACTTTTCGTTGCAATATTTGACAATCCGTTTGTATCTGTTACAGTCAAATTCACCTGATTTGTTCCAGTAGGTAATGAGGCTGTAATCTGAGCCGCCGTCCCAAGTGTTGAATCATTCAGCGTCCATTCATATCCTGTTATAGTGAAACCCGCAGGATGAGTGCTGTTCGAAGCGTCAAGAGTACCTTGAGCGAATCCGTCTCCAGTTATGTCTTGCCACTCTGATGCAGCAGTTATGACCGGAGTTGGTAGTTCACCGAGGACAACGCTGATGCTTTTCGTTGCAATATTTGACAATCCGTTTGTATCTGTTACAGTCAAATTCACCTGATTTGTTCCAGTAGGTAATGAGGCTGTAATCTGAGCCGCCGTCCCAAGAACCGAATCGTTAATCGTCCAAATATAAGAGATGATTTCTAAACCACCTGTATTGTAGCTCTCAGTGCCATCAAGCAGACCATCGGCATAGCCATCTCTATCAATATCAAACCATTCGTTTTCTGCGATAATTACAGAAATTGGAACTGAATCTAAACCTTCGTGTTCAAATACGTACAATCCCGACAAGTTGGTTACAGGGTCGCCACCCGTGAATGGAACAATCACCACGACCTCAAAAAGTCCATCATCGTCCATATCACTCAGAGCAATGTTGGATGGACGGGCAAAATGACCACCATCAACATCATTGTTGGAATCTATCGCCGTGACATAATAACTGTAATTATCCCCGTCAGTCACATCGCCGCCGTCATACTCTATGTCCAGAATCGAGCCGAAGGTGTTACCGGCAAAATAGATGTCCGGCTTGTTGTCGAAGTCTACGTCGCCTATAATGCCACCGTGAATGTTGCCGTCCTCAACGAAAAGGTTGGAAATCTTCCAGTCGTGAAGTTTGGTCCAGTTAACGTCGTCGAACATCGTGGCAACATCCCCGCCGGGGGTTATAATCCACGAGTTACCCTTCGTATCGGAAAGGTAGAGCTCAAAAACACCGTCCTCGTCAAAATCCGCTTCCATTATCAGGCTTCTTACGTAGGTTACGTGGGCATCCGTAACCCATCCTATCGGGTTCGGCTGCCACTCTCTCACAAAAGCATACGCATTTGGACCTGTGCCTTCATACACACGAACAAAGCCCGTGTTATTGTCAAAATTAAACATAATGACCTCGTTCAAGCCGTCAAGGTCGATGTCGGTTATACCGAATCCTCCTATGTTCCTCGCCAGGAAATGAGTTGTATCTATCGGGGCAAAATTTTCATCAAACTCGACGGTCATCGTAACTCCAACGGACAAGTCAGATGAAGTGAGCTGTATGATAGACAGCAACTTACCGTTACCGCCGAAATACGGCAGAACAAGCTCGATATTGCCGTCGTTGTCCAAATCCAATGCCGTGGAAGTATATCCCAATCTGACCTGGTCAAGAGCGTCCCTGGGTGGATCAAACGTCGCCGTCGGGAAGTTAGGCAAGCCGTTGTCAGTTCCGTCCCATTCGAATATATGACCCGCATCTAAACCATTTGTGGAATCGGGATTTTCAGAACCAACGATGACAACTATCTCCTGAAATCCATCATTGTCTATATCCGTCACCATGATCCCAGGCGTAGAGCCGGATATACTGGTAAAATCGTCGGAAAATTGATACTGCCAGATGATATCGTAGTTATTGTCTCCTGAAGACTCGAAGAGATACACGATTTTCTTACCCCCGTCAGGGTCATAAGTCAATATCTCGCCCTTGCCGTCCTGGTCGATGTCAATGCCGGCTAATACTACGTAACCCCGCGAAAAGACGACATCAGACGCTTCGTGCCATACAAGGTTCAAGGCGGTGTTGACACCAAGCTGAGCCAATGCATCTGATAACCAAAATAAAAATGAAAGAAAAACTAAAAGATTTCTCATGATGAAACCCCTAAATATAGATTTTATGAGTTTAACATGCCTCTCGCAAACGGTTAAATATAGTGTTTCACAGCTCATCCTGCAACTGAATTATGGAAGTTATACTTGTATTAGTTTCTGAACATTTCTGACTATTTGTGCAGAAAACGTGTTGAAAGAAATAACGCTAAAACTTAATTTTTTCTGCTTGAGAAATTCACAGAAAAAAAGGCTGACAATCATCGACTGCCAGCCCTTTTAATTTCAAAACGGTAACTTGTCTCCAGGTTCTGTGAAGTCTGAATCTGTTATCTTACCCATTATACGATTGAGTTCTTCACGTGCTTCCTTTGCCTTGATCAGCATCGGTTTATCAGGTATACCATCAACATCAAAGGTAACTTCAGCCCAGCGGTATGAGTTCTTCTTTACATCTTCAAGAGTGAAGATGGTGTTTACAGCAATCACCGGTAGTCTGCTCCGCTGGAGTTTACGTTTATGACTTCTCCAGTGTTTTATTGAAGTTGGGGATAGAGCAAGGACGAAAGGTTTGATCATGTCTTCATGTTCTGTTAGAAGCCAGAGCCGTACTTTCGGCTTACAGTCTCCTTCACCTATAACTGATTCCGGGCATCCGTTGCATTGCGGGTTTACCGGATCGTCAACCGTTGGTATTCCGTTTACCGCAGAGCATTTGGGTAGACTTTCTCCATCAACCCATAGAGCGCGTATCTCCTGTTCGGAGAAGACCACCGCCTTGAATCTGTTACCTTCAATCGCTTCTTCCTGAGAATCTATTCCAAGGTAGTTCTCTCCGTGGTCTATATACATCCTATGTTTACCGTTGTTCTTATGTTCTATCCGTATCCGTGGTATATCTATCTTACTTGACAGATCAAGTTCTTCATTTAGATCTAAACCAGCCTCTGTCAGTTGACTCAGTATCTCTTCATGTTTTATCAGCGCTGTTTCCATTATACCTCCGTTTTATATTTTCTCAAGAATCTTCTTCACTTCGTCTATCAGTTCCTCTTGGATCTGATACTCTCCACCTATACAATCAGATTTGTATGCACACATTATGCAGTGATTGGTGTTGGGGTAGTACCAATCCTTAAGCATGGAGTTCAGAAGATGTTTTGTGTGAACTCTGAACTTCTTCAGATCATCCATGCTCCTTTTGGACCGGAAGATCGGATCTCCTTTCTCTTCTCCCTTCTTTCCGTACATCGTGTTAGTTTTTCTTATCTCGTGGTTTCGCAGGAAGTACCATGTTGTATTTTTCGGAAGGATCTTCGGCTTTATCCATTCACCTGCGATCAACATTTCACCGAACCTGAGGGCATAAGCGTATAGACTCAACTGCCAGTCGTTCTTAAGAAAAGCGTCTGTCGGTTTCTGCCGATTGGATTTGAAGTCGATGAGATCGGTAAATCCCTCGGAGTTTTCGCGAACCTGATCTATTGTACCAGTGAAGAGTTCACCAGTAACCTTTACTCGGAATTTTACCTCGCTGTAGATGACCTTGGCGAGAATGTTATCAAGATTGCCTCTGTATCCGTTTAGTATCTCGACACCGTTCTTGACCAGTCGCTCTAACTCTCTCCCTGGATCTCCTTTCCAGAATATCGGCACATCTGATTCTTTGGAGTATTGATCAAATATCTCTCGATACTCTCTTTCAATATCAAGATCCCAACCTTCCTGGTGGAAGAGATATATGATCTTATGGATAGTTGAGCCATGCAGTGCTGCCGGGTGCCTGTACGACGGCTTAATGCCCTCTAAATGCTTAAACTTGAACATTAGAGGGCATGAGAGGTAATCTTTGATGGTTGACTGCCTTAATTGTATCTTACTGAGTATCTCCTTCTTTTTCATCATTATTTTCCTCCATATTTACTATTTCTGTTACGATCTCTCGTACCAGAGTTGAAATAGCATCGATAAGTTTATTTAGCCTTTCTTGGTTCATCTTTTTCCTCCTTTACCGAATATTTCTAAAAGTATTAGAGCGATTGCCAGTAATATTTTTTCCATTATAATTGGAAGGCATGAGCAATTGCTAGTTGATAGCGTGCTCTGAATCGCTGGTCCATTATATGTGAGATATAATTGGTCAGTGCATTATACATCTGCCATTGCGTTTCAGGATTCTGCTCGAATACGGTCTTCGATAATTTCTTACCCACCTGGTTCTCTACCCGGTCCATGAGATCTGCTGTTACAGGAGCGGATTCTAAATGTTTGATCCGGTTCTGAATAGCGGGTATCCGATCGTATGTTTCTGTTAGAGATTGTTTCAGGTTTGCAATCTTAAAACCCTTCGTGTGCCGAGAATAAGTTTGTGCTAAAATCTTACCAAGAATTGCTCCGTTTGAACAAATGAGGCGAAAAAATCCCCATCGCATTCTAACACTCTCAGACAAATCATAAGAATTATGCAAATACAGGCTCAATTCTAATTGACTATTTTCGTCGTGCATTGTTAGTTCGGGAAAAGTTATCTCTAATCGCATCCTCTTATTGTCGCAAAATGAATGTGTTTTTCTAATTGTATAGGGCGTGGAAAGCCCTGTTAACTCTTCTAATAGGATGTCAATAAGATCTTCGTTTTTTACCAACTTATAACTGGATTTTACAATTGATATAACTTCGTTCGTGTCGGCTCTAATTATGGATTTGTAATTTGTTGGCAGCTGATAATTAGATCCCATTATTCCATCAGGTACTGTTACGGGTCTTACCTCAATTGGAAATTGATATTCTTTTAAAAATTCCATGATTTTGCTCCTTTTAATTGGTTAATGTGAATCCACAATTATCTTATACCATAAAAAAAGAGGCGATATATCGCCTCTCTTACTATATACCACGTCTCTTTTGAAAACGGTTGGTTTATCTGAATATTATAAAGACTTTACTTAAGCATCTTATTAAAGTCAGGGGGCGTTGTCCGCATTAATGCATTAAAACTGCGAATCCATTCATTAGGAGGGCCTTCTTCCACACGATTCCCCTTCATCTTCTTCATTGATATCTCTTTACGTACATTCCTTGCCTTTACTGTATCAATTAAGGGTCGCCACTTACGCTTTACCATCTCATTACCTTTCGTTTATTAAGTTGTTACCTTCCCTTCACCTATGCTTCACTAAGAACATTCTTTAAGTGGGGCACACTAACTCTCTGGCAGGTAGTTAGTTCTCATCTTTCTCCCTTTTGGAGGCCATGTTTTATTTTTATATGCTTTACATAAATGAGGAGGCAACGGTCTTTTTATCCCGTGCTTCATCATGACATATCTCACAATAAAACAAGAAATTTTAAATCGCTCCGCTGTTTTATACTGACCGTGCATAATAAAATAGTCAGTTACTTTTCCTAATTCGTTCATATACTCAAGTTTATATGTCATTGTGTTTGTAAGCAGACGTGATTTTCTGTTTTTTGGATAATTTCGCTTCTTCAAATCGATTTCCTTATATTAAAGTTGATATATTAGTTGGCCTAAATTCGCTCACACCTAGCAGGGAGGGTGCTACTCCTCCTCTACGCTCTTCCATTTATATCCTTCACCGCTATTTCTGTAATTATTCAATTTTACTTTCCCAAACTCTGGCAAGATAACGGTACCGTCAGCATCTAGAACGTATTCAGAAATTCTATCATACCATATATCCTGATTGAAAAGATCAATAAGTAAGAGGGCATCTTCTTCTTCCAATTTAAGTTTCTCTTTATGGTATGAAGTGTATGTCGTGAACATAGGGTGCTTGTCGTACGTGTAAAAATACCCCGTATCGACTAAACATATGATGTGGTCTCTATAAGTAGGTTGTCCTATGTGGTCCGCAAGGTTTGCGGACTTAAATATTTCGTATTTCATTTTTTATTCCTATTTGTTCTGCCCCATTATGGGCTTATTTATGTTTTATTAACTATGGCATGCGCCAGGGTAAGTGCCAGACTAAGATCACTGAAAGTCATTGATAAATCGAGGTGTGACAGGGTACCAGGGGTTATTACCAAACCCTTTTAATATATATCTATATATTATTTCTCTCTCAATAGAAATATACTATGGTACTATGGTACATCCTTTATAAACAAGGGCTTAACCCTGGCACTAACTATGGTACAACTATGGCACGAACCCTGGCACATTTAGTTATTTTAATCTTTCCAGGTATAATATTGTCCTTTTAACCCTGCGATTTGCAACCTCTTAGGGATAACGCCATATAATGTCAGTCTTTTAGACAAACTGACCGGTGAGACATTATTATCATTAAAAATTTGCTTCGACAGTTTGAGCACCAGTGATTTCTCTATATATCCTTTAAATCCTCGAATTTGCTCAATCTCTGATTTATCAAATTCATGCAGGGCCATGTGTTCCTCAAACCAATCGTGATCATTACTTTTGAGTTTTCTTGCTAACTCCTCAAAGCGACCCATACCGGCTGAAACAATATCTTTTTTAGCCTGGTTTTTGATCACTTTCTTGGCATCTTTCTCATCGTAATTATAGTTCTTGAGATATTGAGCAAACAATGGTACTTCCCGTGTAAGAGCAGAAGGTGTGCTCTCAATATCAAACCACGATAGGTTAACTAACGCCCCTCCTGTTACTACAACATTAAAGCGCCTGTCGTTCTCTTCTACAAGTAGAGGAACCACCTCATTGGAGAAGAACATGCAGTTTACATAATTTGTGATCAGGTACGACTTAATATTTTTTTCGTTTATCATCGTTTCCGAATCAGTGACTATGGCCTTCACCTTGCTGTTAATACTATTACGAGCATTGTTGCTACTCGCGACCTCATTAAAACAGATAAAACAGGTACTTTTCATCCAGGAATTAAAATCGTCTTTTAACTGCTGGTCTTCCACTTGTATCGCTTGTTTCTTCCCGAAAAGAGGTTTTATAATAAATTTAAGGAACAATCCCTTCCCTGATCCTTGTGCCCCTTTTAGTACCCAAGATGTCAACTGTTTCTCACGAGTATTGAATGCTGTAGCAAACCAGTTCAAGAAGTGTTCCCTCTCCTCTCTTATTGGTATGAGATTTTCCAACAATCTATTTATCGTAGGGAAATCTATCACAGGATCAATTTCCTCTTCATTCTTCTCCAAAAGCATATATTCGGTTGGAGTGAAGAGGTTATAAGAGTGTTTTGCTTCATCGATCATATTGTCGTCATGAACATCATATTTAAAACGAAGGAGTGGATACGGATCTGGTAGATTTTGGCCGAGACTCTTGAACGTATCAATCAATATACCCTTTACAGCATGATATAGCTCACCATCAAGTGCATAATGATAAGCACCTGTTGACTGTTCTATGAATGCGTATGCTTTTCCATCAGGTAACTTTAAATACTTAAACGTTTTATGGCCGTTCACTTCATAACTATAGGCAGATTTGATCTTTTTGAGCATCTCCTGTTCACTGAATGGTGGATCACATCGCTTAGCGCCCTCCTGAAGTAAGGATTTAGCCTCCTCTTCTGAAAATCCGCAATTATGTAAATCACGTGCTGCATCGAAACAGTCATTATCACGTGAACCCTTTTTGCTTCCAAGTGTTATGAACTTTAAAGTATGTTTAAAAAGGTCATCTTTACTTTTATGCCCATTGGTGGGAGTTGGTGCTTCCCTTCTATTTAACTCCCCTATAAGTTCTCGTATGTCCATTGGCTCACAGGAATCAATACTTTTTAGTTCAGTGAACTCCTGCTTTTTCCCTGTTGATATGTTGATTCCGTTTGCCTGTCGGCAGTAGCGAACTGAATCAAACATCGAGTAGTCAGGTATCAAAGAAAGTTTATCACCTCCACGTACCTGAAAGTACTCTGGAAGATTACTCGCCAGATACTCCACGAATCCTTCACAATAATCCCGGTATTCGATGGGATTAGATGCAAAATTGGAGAACCATACATATGTGTGGATAGACTTTTTACCGGAATACACCGTTCCTATGGGAGTCTTTATCTCTTCAGAAAGTTTCTTCGCTCTTTCCCTCTGCAGTTCAATTGGACAATCATCAAACTCAATGACTATCGGTTGAACCGCACCGGTGAAGTCGGAGAATTTCTGTTTACGTGCCTCAGCATCCGGCGATAAGGGTAAAACAGTTGTGAATTGATTACCGTTAACTTCTTCATATGTATTATTAATTATCTGATTTGGATTCGATCGATCAGTTTCTATCTTTTTAAGATCATTAAATGCACTCTTTTCATTAAGTGCCTTAATAATATAAGTTAAATCTCCTTGGTCAGCAGTAGATTCCTGCTTTTCTATATGATTTTTCATTTTTCATCAATTAATCCTAAATATTATATGTAAGCGTTTTTAAATTATGTATAGCGTTTTGAAACGAAAGCGGTTCTACTGTTGCCTTTCCTAAGAAATACTCGTTTCTGATCTCTTCAAGGCCCTCCGATTCAAAGTGAAATGTGATGGATTTTCCGATTTTTGATGTCTCTTCAATTTCATACCCTTGTGATAATAGAAAGGCAGAAAAATAGAAATCAGACGTATTTATCTTATTATTCATATTCATTACCTCATTGTTAGTTTGGCTATAAACACTATAACTAAAGGCTTACAGCCTATTTTCATTGCGGGAATTGAGGCTTGAATTAGACAGATTGACTTACTTGTCTATCTGTTATAAGTATAAGAAATCTTATAAGAAAAGTCAATAGTTATTTTGTCTAAACGCTATATTATCAAGAAGTTACATTTGTAATTGATAATATGTCTTGCAAAGTCGGTAGCTTCTTTAATAACCTCCCCTATTGGGAGAAATTTACAAATTAAAAATAGGAAATAAGAGGACAATACCTATGACCAATACCAGAATTGAGCTTGTTCTTGACGGTCCACCTCATGAGGGAATTGAAGCTGAAATAAGATTTAAATTCTCTGAAGGTCACTTTAAAAGGGGATTTGGGTTATTACGAAAGTTATCAAGTGAAGAATCTCAAATTCATTTATTTACCATATATACTATTACGAAAAGTTTTAAGGGTGATGAGCGATTAGGACTTCTCCGGAAATTGTCCGATTCAATAATGTTTGGTCTCCCTCTTGTGATGAAATATTACATAAATTTTCTTGAATATTCGTATAACAGCGATATGGACGGAATACAAAGCACTTTTAGAAAATTGAAAGAATTCAAGTTTCCAGCAGATATACTTGTAAAAAACTTATATGCTGATTTTCATTTCAATTGGGTTATAAGTCTCTCTTTGTGGAAGAAATGCCCAAAGGGAGTCGATATCTTAGTGCTTCGTATGAATTCATATATGGCATTACACAAATGGAATTTAGCAGAAGAGACTGCTAAAAAAATCTTGCTTTCTGATAAGCAAAATATACCTGCAATTTGTATCCTTGCCCGTTTCTCTATCTCGGAAGGAGATTATATTGGAGCCTTGAAATCTTTAGAAAATGCAGAAAATATCGACACAGATAATGAAGAAGTTCAGTTATTAAAGTTAAAATCATTAAATTATTTAAAGCAACTCCAAAAAGCGAATGTTCCAAAGAGGCGTCCCGAAGATATTTTAATCGATAAATCAGATTACGTACTGAAATCCGGGTCTGTTTATAACGAATTAAATTTAATTTCCAAAGCAAATTTTAATAAATATTTGATTAAAGCCAAGGCAAGGAATATTAAGAAGAACAATTCATCTAATAGCTTTGACACTCTGATATTTACCAAAGGAGTCAATTCAAATTCATCTAATGAAGATAGTAATCTAATGTCGTTTTTCTTAGGCATGAGCAGTAAATCACGAAAACGTAAGCAGATCTTCATCTCTAAAGAGAATTTTACTTTCCTCTATTTTCTGGCATTAGAATGTCATTCTTCCATTGGCCAAACAAAATCACCCAAAGAATATTGGACTTATGATTCTTTAAATCATATGGATGCCTTAATTGAATCTTACGAAAATATCAATGAAGATTTTCGAGATATATTAGATAAAATAGAGGAATCAAATTCTGTCTTATATGAAAAATTTACTTCCGGATTAGAAGGAGAAGAATTAGTTCTAAATAGAAGATTAGTTTATAGAAAAATTGGTGGGAGATGGCCACTTGATAGAGATAATAAAATTAAGAAAACACATTCGAGCCAAATTAACTCCGCGATTAGAAAACCTTTTAATAATAATAGAGATGTAAATTTGATACGGATGCCCCGTGGCTCGCAGGGAATGGGTGGTATCTATACATTATCAAAAAACATTTCCATTATCAAATTTACCTCGGAATAATATTAGCCTCTATTCACTCCTTTTAATTATAAAATAATTCAAAATATTGGTCCGTAACGTTACGGTAACCAACCAACCTGCCATATTTTGGTATATTAAACTCGTAATGAAACGAGCTCAATTACTTATAAGTTTTCCTAATATGCCTGGTTTGGCTGATATTGAAAAACTGACATCTATTTTTGAAGAGATGGGGTATCACCCATGTTTTAATGTACCTATTGTAGTTCCCTCGCTTAATGTCAGAGTCTATTACAACAACAAAGTAACGACGATGTCAGCCTCCCATGAATCATCAGATCTCATAATTAACAGACCTCAGGGTGTATTAGAATTTGATGATGAGAGAGAAACAGTTGAGATTAAGGATACATCTCCTTTTCGAGTTATGAATTTAATTCTCAAAAACTATCCTGATATACCTTCCAAAAGACAAATCGCCGAAGAAACTTGTGGTATTCTGCGGGCAAGTAAAAATCGAAATGAAAGTATCCGTGGATATTATAAGGACCTTCGAAAAATTATCGGCTCTGACATTTTACCCCTAAAGACTCGACGATTCCATTCTTCTGTAAAAATTATAGAGATTCTTCAATGACTCTGGCAGAAAAGACATTTATCCATCAAGCTCAAAGGAGAAATGAGAAGAGCATGGAAATACTTATCGATCAGTACTTAGGGCTCATTAAGAATACCGCATACAATACATTTAATATGAAGAGGATTGACCCTGCCTATAATCAAGAAGATCTTGACCAGCTTGCAACAAGGGGTTTTATCGAAGCGGTTAAGCGATTTGACTTTTCAAGAGGTACAGAACTTTCAACATATGCAATTCCTTGGATAAAAAAATTCCTGCGAGAAGCTTTCAGAGAGGAAAAATCAGTCTTCGAGATTGATGAAAATCGACAAAATTATAAAGATGAAATCGGGAACATATTGGAGATTCACACACATACAAATCTCCTTCCTCATGATAGAGATATGTTTCTTAATGCTCTTGAGTTACTTGAAAAACTCCCTGAATTGGATAAAGAAATTGTCAAGGATTACTACGGAATAAGTTGTGATCAACCACTGAGCCTTGAAGAAATTGGCAAAGATCATGACTTAGATGCCGACATTATTAAGGATATCATCGAAGATTCGATAAAATTTCTACGGAATTAGAACTTCTCACGCTTTCTCTCACATTTTCTCACATCGCATTCTGTATAACGTTTACAGAAGTCTCTCATGTTGAGCGACAAACTAAATAAATATAGGAGTAATAGAATGAAAAGAAAAAAGAAGATCCAACGATCATTAACAGGATCATTGGTAATGACGGCAGAAGAATTTGCAAAATTAAGAGGGCTCGATCCTGAAATTCTTGAGCGAGAAGCTTTATCGTTCGGCTTCGGAGCAATCATAAGCGGTATGTGTAACATAAATGTTACGCAGTACGATGCTTGGGTAATCGAGGAGATAAGATCAGGTGGAACTGATATTAAAAAGCCTGTCTCCCGAAAAAATCTCTCCGAAGTCAATAATACCGGAATTCTAAATGCCAATATAACTCGATTATCAGCGTTGCTAAAAGCTGATGAAGCAGATCTCGACTGGCTCGGAAAACAAATTATCCAGACCACGGATGAGATTGACGGAAAGAAGCTACAAGTGAAGCAGAAAAGGCTCGAAGAGAAAATCTCAAAGAAAACAGATCTGATCGAGACCGCTAAAGTTCGACTTGTCCATCTACTTGACGCAGAACTTGGTGAGTCTGGTCAATCTGAATGACGATAAATAACCGGAGGGCTCGCAAGAGCCCTCCAAACTATGCCAACTCCAAGGAGAAATCCAATGGTGGAACTGAGGATGACATTACATAGATAACTGAAGGGGGTCTGGCCAACCCCTTTCACAATCAGTAATATGATGGTATAAGAATATAGATGGAACATTTCTGTGAACATTGTGCATCTCCACTCGAGCGACATTACTCTATTGAATCAGCAGCAAAATTATTCAATTGCAGTCAACAGTTCTTTCGAAATCTCATCCGAGATCGGAAGATAGGATTTATCAAAGTAGGCAGACTCGTGAGGATCCCACATTCAGAACTGTTAAAGATAACAGAATTTATTCCATCCATTCAGGATGAATTACAATTACTCAAAAACTAGTCATGAAAGGAGGTGATTATAATGGCCATTCGAAAAGATTTAAGATCTAAACGCCAACCAGCGTGGACTCTCGATTACGTTGACGAAAATAGCAAACGATGCCGAAAGCGTATCTATTGTTCTAAATCAGTAGCCGAAACACAATTGGGTTTAATTCTTAGTGAAATTGAGAAGAGAAAGAGGGGCCTGTCAACTGGTGAACGATATATGCCCTTAAAAGACCTCATAATGAAATATTTAATGGTATCTGAAACAGATGGTAAATCTCCCCTAACCGTTACACGCATTAAAAATGCTACCGATGCTCTTCAACGGATAATCGGTGCGAAAATCCTTATTACAGATATCACTGAGGTAACTTTAGAAAATTATAAACAAATTCGATTAACTGAAGTTACACCCAGGGGAACTAAACTCACTCTAGCGGGGTTAATTGCGGAACTTAAACATCAGAAAGCTATGTTCAATTGGGCTGTAAGGATGAGATATTTAGTACGATCTCCATTTGTAGGCGTATTGATTCCCAAAATAATGGAAAAGCCTGTGAGATTCCTATCTCCAAGTGAAATCAAATCTTTGTATTATGTAATCAATGAAGCGAATGATATCGACGCAAGAGATCTCGTGACCTTTTACCTTCAGACTGGAGCACGTAGATCGGAAATACTGCCTCCAAAATTCACTTGGAATAATGTTAATCTCACTCGCAAATTGATTGTAATAACAGGAAAACGAAATAAAAGACGTACACTGCCTTTGAATAATCTTCTCGAAGAGATTTTAAAAAGGCGTAAATCCTTCTCCCACCCATTTACTTTCTCAGGGTATCAAGTATCAGGAAGGATTAAAAAGTATTATAAATTAGCTCACATAGAAAATGCTAATGTACACACATTAAGAAAAACATGTGGCTCTCTTCTTATCCAGAAGGGAGTAGATATATATCGTGTTAGTAAGTGGCTTGGTCACTCAACAGTCGCTGTCACAGAGCGACATTATGTTGATCTATTGAACAGCGAATATGAGGACATAGCTCTTCTACTTGGTCAAACTTCTGTTGAGTTTGAAATAGAAAAAAGTGGTGCCATATTGGTGCCAAAATACAGACCAAACCAGACTAATGGAGACCAAAAGGCAAACAAAGAGTGAAAACGACAAATCGTAAAAAAGGCTACATTGAATCCCGTAATATGCCCTGTAGGCAATGCTTACAGGGCCTTGCGGAAGTGTCTAGAAATCGAATCTAGCGGACGAATTGCTTCGTCCCAACGGTTTTGAAGACCGTGGCGCCCACCAGGGTCACATCCACTCCCAAATAACTATTTGTTTTTTGTTCTGTCCACAATACCGTAGTTCACGCCGAACTTTGCCTTCAATACACGGGCTTCGGCAAGAGCGTCGTCATAAGAACTGTATGACCCGACCCAGACTAAGTGAAGCCGTTTATCCGCCACTTTCTTCTTACCGAGAGAGACCTTGAATCCGCGTCCTTTGAACACATCTCTTTGCCTTTCGGCATTCTTTTTAGACCCGAATGCTCCGATCTGA
The DNA here is from genome assembly GCA_004402915.1 of Fidelibacterota bacterium MT.SAG.2. GTDB lineage: Bacteria > Fidelibacterota > SORT01 > SORT01 > SORT01 > SORT01. Next base: position 8,968 of record SORU01000014.1, on the reverse strand, counting down.
ATAGTATACTCCTCGTTCCTGCGGGAATCTGATAACTCTGCCGGCTCCTCTAATTTCGCTAATACACTTTCCGGAAGTTCTACATCTAAGTTTTTCCATTTTTTCTTGAAGACGTCTAAATACATTTTTGCCGTATCGGCTTTTCCCGTTACGAGCATAGCCTGCATAAGAAGATTGATCGCCCGTTCGATATGCTCAGATTCAGGATATTTGCGTGGTATCATCAACAGTGTCCGTTCGGCGCTGATATAAAGACCGCGGGAGTACCTATACTCGCTTATCTGCATCAGAGCGTCATCGGCGTACTCGCTCTTAGGATATTTTGAGAGAAGCGACTCGAAATATTCAAGGGAAGTCTCACCGTTTTTTTCTAACAAACCTTGAAAATAGATAGTTCTGGCATCGGCGGGATTTTCCTTCACCAAAGCGGGAAGAAGTTCGCGTGCCTCAGAAAACTTCCCCTCTTTCACGAACGACTCGATATTTGATTGCGCAGCAGCTTCGGATACAATTATAAATAAAGTCAGAAGGAAGAGGAGACTTTTGATCCTCAAAATCAGTTTAGTCAAGAAATGTATTTTCATTCAAACAATCCGGGCAGACCCATAGAGGTTTATCGCTGTGGTATCCACAGTTCCGGCAATCAAATTTTCTCGGCCGTCTGGTACTTTGAATCAACGATTGGAGATTCTCTTTTATTTCATCGCTTACATCCGGACCTAACAACATTTGTATCAGGTAAGCTTTAGCTCGGAGAGAAGAGCTGTCCTTTTCAATTGCTTTGCGAAGCATACGAATTGATTCTTCCCGATTTCCCTTTCTTTCATTCAGATCGGATAGAGCTACCAAGGCGCTGACATTTCCTGAATCCAAATCCAATATCTCCTGGTAGATCCTTTCACTCTGGTCAAAATTGCCGAGATCATATAACACTTCTTCCAGTTCGTCAAACACCAAGTACGCATGTTTGGGATCCGTTTTAACGAATTTCCGCCATGATTCGACCGCATCCTTCTTGCGACCCTCGCTCAAATATGATACACCGATAAAATAATGAGCTGCTGCGCACTTATTTGAAGTTTTCAACGCTTTTTTAAATAGAATCCGGGCATCCCTTTCTTCGCCTTTTTTCCTATATTCCAATCCTTGTTGGATCTGATAGAGGGCAAGAGTCTCAACGTCCTTTTTCTTTTCCTGTTTCTGAATGCTTTTAGCCGCTTCTACCGCTCCGTCCCAGTCTCCCTTCTCCTTATAAATCTCCAAAAGCTCTTTTCTCGCCCACATATTGTTCCTGTCAAGTTCCGTTATCATTTCAGAGTACTTGATAGCTTTGTCCCATTCCCTGAGAAGTCGATGGTCTTGCAGCAGGCTTTTCCAAATACTTATATTTTGATAATTTGTCAAGCCAGTCCGTACGGTAAGTGATTGATGAACTCTGAGCGCTTGAACATTTTTTCCGTATTCACGGTAAATATCCCCAAGCTTGAGATAGGCGTCTAAATTGTCCGTGTCGTCTCTCACTACCTCTCGAAGCTTGTTCATCGCCTTTATTTTATCGCCATTTATCAGAGCGCTCAGCGCCTCGGTGTACGGCGACGAAAGACTTTTTTTAAGTCTTTTCCGCTTTCCGCTCCAAACCCACAGAAATAGAAGTATCCCCCCTACAATTACCGGAATAAGCAGCTGAAATATGAGCTTTGAATCTATCACTGAGCCTTGTTATCGTCCTCTGTTTCGCTCCCGGCAGAGTCATCAGCCAAATCATCTTCTGCCTCTTTATCATCGAGCAGATCTTCTTCCACTTCGAGCTCACTCTCTATCCCGACGTTTCTCAAGTCATTTAATTCCGACCTGAGTTTCTTTACTTCCTTCTTAAATCTTCTAACCTCTCCTTTAGCGCCGATATATTGAAAAACCGGAATGAGAAAACCCATTATAACACCAAAAGCGAACGTTCCGAACAGTACTTTTATAAGATCTACATCCTCGAAGGAATATTGGAAAATCTCCAGCTCTTTGACAACCTGGTCTGCGTTTTGAGTCAGAAACCACATGATGATCAATACTATGATAACTATGAAAAACAATGAAATTAAACGCATCTTTCCTCCATATATCTACAGTGAAACAGGTTCACCGAATAGCGTTATACCTGCCGCTTCCGTTATTAATGCTTTTAGAAAATCACCCGGAACCTTACCATTCTTGGGAAGAACTACAAGCTTATTGCTGTCTGTTCTTCCGATATAATGATCATCAGATTTTTTACTTATTTTTTCTATCTGCACTTCTAAAGTCTTTCCTACCAGCTTCTTATTGATTTCGAGCGCATTTATCTTTTGTAGTTCTATCAGCCGCGTCAACCGTTCCCCCTTCAGCTCCTCGGGAACATCATCAGGCATTCTTTTAAATGCGGCTGTGTGCGGTCTCTCCGAATATTTGAACATAAAGGCGCTGTCGAATTTAACGCGTCGAACCACATCAAGCGTATCAGAGAATTCCTCTTCAGTTTCTCCGCAAAAACCAACGATTATGTCAGTTGATATAGCTATCCCGGGAATTCTTTTCTTGAATTTTTCCGCAAGGGATATGAATTCCTCTTTTGTATAGTTTCGATTCATCCTTTCGAGCATAGAATCAGAACCGGATTGAAGCGGTAGATGAATATGATTGCAAATGTTATCATACTTCAGCATAACTTCGATAAGTTCATCCGATGCATCCTGAGGATGAGGCGAAGTAAAGCGAATTCTTTTTACTCCTTTGATCTGAGCCACTCTCTCCATGAGATCAGGAAATTTCAGATCTCCATCGTCATACGAATTTACGTTCTGTCCCAAAAGCGTAACTTCACGAAACCCTTCGGCAACTGCTTGTTTAATCTCGTTGACCACAGATTCCGCGGATTTACTTCGTTCCCTTCCTCTCGTAAAGGGGACAATACAAAATGTACACATTTTATCACATCCACGCATTATGGCAATCATTGCGCTGTTACCACCATTTCTCAGCGGGTAGATATAATCATAGGTTTCATACTTTGATAGATCGGTATGTACCTCTTTGACCTCCCATGGTTTTTCTGCGTCAAGAAGCGCCGATAATTTTCCGTAAGAATCAGGACCTAACACAAAATTTACAAACGGCTTATTTTCCAAGATCTCTTCTTTAAGATTTTGAGCCATGCAGCCGATCACTCCGATCACAAGAGATGTATTTTTCTTTTTCAAGGCTTCTAAATGTTTAAGACGATTTAACACTTTCAGCTCTGCTTTATCGCGAACCGAACAGGTATTTATAAATATATAATCTGCGGCTTCTGCCGAATCAGTTGGAGAAATATCTTTGTTATCAAGAATGCGCGCTACCAGCTCCGAATCGTAAACATTCATCTGACAACCGTAAGTTTCTATATGATATAATTGTTTCAAATAATTATTCAGCTTAAATTGCAAAATTCATAATCATATAAGTTAGATAGATGCTTTCCGATTCGCAAGCAAAATACTATGACCGACAATTAGAAAATAAAAAACCGCTTTTAAGCGGTTGAAAACAGCAAAATTGAATTTTATTTTAGAGGCGGCTCAGGTCTTGCTCCGACAGATAAAAATATTTTTGAGCTGGGTCTTTTCTTACTCCGTTTTTAATAACTTCATAGTGCAGATGCGGAGATTGCGACCTTCCCGTTGATCCCACTTCGCCGATTTTTTGACCTCTCATTATTTTTTGATGTTTCCTCACAAGAAGTTTAGAGAGGTGAGCATATCTTGTCTGGTATCCGTAACCATGATCAATTTTAATCGTGATACCGAATGACGGACTATCCATACGCGCATCTGAAACAACGCCGTCTGCAGTAGCAAATATAGGTTCACCCTTTTTCGTAACTATATCAATGCCGAGATGATCTCTCATATTTCCTGTGAAGGGATCCCTTCTTTCACCAAAACCACTCGTGATATAACCCCTAAGAAGCGGTCGAATGGTCGGTACATGTTGAAGCATATCCTTCTTTGCTTTAAATGAGTTATATACTTCATCCAGACTTGTCAATTCTAAATTGAGCGCTCGTTCTATTGCATCAAGGTCAAATTCAACTTCCGCTATGGTAATATCGGAGGCGGGAAGCAAATAATCCAAGCTGGAAATTTTTGGGTTCAACACACCTCCAACCCCAACCTTACGGATATCAGCATCTATCAAAGGTAGATTTGCGTATGTTCTTATCGCCTGATCCTTTTGGTTAACAACTATCATTTGCTCGGTAAGCGATGAAATTCTGTTGTTTATATCATTGATGCGGGTTACAAGTTGTTTATTCTGGTTTCTAAGCGTAGCAAGCCGTTTTCCATAAAAAACATCGGTGAGGAAATCAGCTGTAAAATAAAGACCCATGAGTAAGGTGAATACAATGAGCAAAATTGTAAGAAGAATGTTCACTCGTGATGTATTCAGTTCACGCACATCTGCGGCATCATCTGATATGACGACCACTTGGTACTGCGTATCTCTCATCAATACTCCGGTTACAAAACTTTCATAGGCGGAATTAAACTCTTAATTTAAAAATGGGAAATAGCCAATTTCCCAGTAATTGTATCAGGTCTCTATATATTAAAATACTTACGAATATATAGTCAAGAATTTTCTTTTATATTTTGAGAAATGTTTTCAGAGTAAAAGACTTAGAATTAACCGAGATATGATCTTAAATTTTTACTCCGCGAGGTATGTCTTAATTTCCTGATAGATTTCTCTTTAATCTGCCTGACTCTTTCCCGGGTCAATTTAAACCGATCACCAATTTCTTCAAGCGTCATAGAACGTTCATTGACCAATCCAAAATATAACCTGATAACTTCCGCTTCTCTCTCGCTCAGAGAGCTCAGCACTTTGTCCACTTCCATTTTTAATGATTCTTCAATAAGTGGAGAATCAGGTTCGGAATAAGAACCGTCATCACGCAATACATCCAATAATGAATTCTCATCATTCCCTGAGAAGGGCGCATCCACAGACAAATGCCTTGATGACATCTGTATTGTGTCAGAAACATCCACGGAAGTCATCTCAAGTACTTCCGCTACTTCTTCGGCAGTCGGTTCTCTTTCATATTTTTGTTCAAGATCGCCCAATGTTCTGTTTACCTTGTTCATCACGCCGACCCTGTTCAAAGGTAAACGAACTACTCTTGATTGTTCGGCTAATGCTTGCAGTATTGACTGGCGTATCCACCATACTGCATAAGATATAAATTTGAATCCACGTGTCTCGTCAAATCGTTTTGCCGCTTTGATAAGGCCGAGATTACCCTCGTTGATCAGATCACCAAGAGAAAGTCCTTGATTTTGATAACGCTTTGCGATACTCACAACAAATCTTAGATTTGCCCGTGTCATCTTTTCGAGAGCCGATTCATCCCCACTACGAACTTTTTTGGCGAGGGCAATTTCCTCGTCCGGCTTTAAAAGCGATTCCTTGCTGATTTCGTCGAAGTACCTGTCTAACGTATAGCTTTCTTCCACTTTTGCCTCTTTTATCTTACAAGCATTTATACCCGGTCATTACTTAATACGCCTATTGGTGAGTTAAGTTCCATATTCATACCGTTTTCTGACAGTAGTAAAAAAAAGAAAACCCCCTCATCTAACGAGGGGTTTGAATAGTAGAATTACCTGATCTGTATTGAATTATTTTATCATTTTGATTCTTTCTTGACAGATTTGACGTCTATATCATCATCAGAACTAAAATCGCGTATCTCGCTGATTTTTTCTTCCCGAGTCTCTTCAAAAGTCGCGATCCTCTGAATGATCTTCTTTACTTCATCATTACTTTTTATTCTACCCTGATCTTCCTTATAAATCAGTTCGTAAACCTTTCCTCCGAGTTCCACAAAGTTTTTTTCAATCTCTCTGTTCAGGCTAAGAATGTCGATCTTCAATCTGCCTACCTTGGTCAACTCCTCAGCTTTGTCGGCAGCTAGACTCCCCCACTCTTTTAAATTCTTTTTTACATCATCAAACAAATTTGACATGCTAATTTTCCTCCTTGCTCATTAACCCTTAAATTTAGAATATATTCATCGAATAGCAACAGTCACTTAGCTTTTCGCAGGATCAGGGTTCCCACCACAAAAAACGATGCTCCTATAAGGAATGCTATCAATTCATTTATTTCTGATTCCTCCACTATTCCGTGATAGAGTCCGAATAGAACCTGTATCAATCCTATCAGTTGTAAGGTTTTACCTATTTTGAACGACAAAGTTCCACTGCTTTCTAAAAATTTTCTTCCGATTCGGCGTCAAAATAGTGCGCTTTTGATAAATCAAAGTCCACATCAACGCTGCTGCCCTCTTCTACTTTGGCGTTAGGTGGAACCCGCGATACGATTGAATTGGAGCCGGTCTTCATGTGTATATATATCTCGTTTTCCATCATTTCTGAAAGTTCAATTGTCACCGGAATGCTGCAATTCAATCCTCGTATTTTATAATTAAATTTTGTCGCGAAAATATATCACGAAACTCCTATAATCGCAATGATAATGTCGCACTCTTCTTCGACCGGGCACAAAAAAAGACCTGTATCAGAACAGGTCTTTTTTAAGCGCACTGTTAATTCATGCTTCTGCTGAAACGATCTTATTTCCCTTCGTAAAGAAATATAACCCAACCATGGCAACTAAAAGTTGAAGTTCCATTCCGCCCATCGGCTTGGCTTCGTTTGCGACGAATGACCATTGTGGCCAATGGAACATCGTTATCGCGCCAATCATTACCATACTGAATATGAGTCCGCTCAAACGTGTAGCCCAATCACGCCCGAACCCTCCCCATAAGACAAGGAGCGCGCCGCTAACTTCCATCATTCCTGCCATATATACCATCCCAATAGGCATCATCATCATCTTAGCCATCATCTCCGCTGCCATAAATTTACCAAGACCATGATATAAAAATATACCGGCTAAACTTAATCTTATAAACCAATGTGAATAGGGCGCTATTTTATTTATCGCATTCATTATTCTTCTCCTTCTGTTTCGCTTTCTCTTAAATCCATTTTTTTAATCAATCGAATAAAATCAAATATTACCCGATTCGGAAGAAGATATAAATTTACCCGTCGACCTGATGTATTTTAAATTACTAAATTAAAATATAACGTATTTTAGGAAAGTGATTAAATTTGATTCTTAATCTTTTTAGCCAATCGATCTTTCAAACCTGCATCAAGAGACTCTATCGTCAGAGCTTTTTTCAGAAGTTCGGGATCAGGTTCATGATGAACATACATTGATATCAGATCTGAAAATTTAATCCTTGCAGGGTGTTTATATTCTACCGAAATAGAATCCCCCTCTTTTACGAATCCCTCTTCGATCACCTTAAAATAAATGCCGAACCGCTCACTACGCATAAACCGTTTTATGATGCCGTTGTCTCCAAACTTGATACCGAGCTTATAGCAGGGTAAACGCAAATAGACAGCTTCAAGAAGAGCCTCGCCTGCCCGAATGCGATCGCCTCCGCAAATACCTGATTCGTCCGTTCCGGCGACTGTTAAGTTTTCCCCGAACATCCCCGGCGTCAGATCATCTCTTTCGGTTTCATTGATCCAATAATCATAATTAGATTGAAAGTAGATGTAAACCGCCTTGTTTTCCCCTCCATGAACTTTTTTATTGATTATAGTATCACCATCAAGACCCTTTTTACTGATCATAACGGGAATAGTTGTGGGTTCCTTGTAAATTCCTGTTTCTTCCATCTTACCTTTGTATTCGATAGTCCTGCTTTTCCCGACGTTCACAGAAATTATTTTCATAATGTTTTCCATTACAAGACCGCCATTATATATGCTCCTGATCCAAATTTATGGCATTATCAGAATCTGATCCTGCTTCTGCGTGGAGAATAGTTACGGGAGACAATGAAGCAGAATGTAAAAATAATCGCTTCATTCAGATTCTTCATCCTCATCGTCTGATTTAGTTCTCATCCAGCTTAAAATCGAACCGAATTTATCAGGCGCGAGTAAAGCAAGACCCAATAATATTACTAATACTCCGGGTAGAATCGGCAGAAGAAGTCCTGCAGAACCCAATATTACCAATAAAATTCCTATTAATTGCCTGTTCTTATGAAATTCGAGTATATCTTCCCATAATGGTTTTGACATTTTTTATCCATCGGTTAATTAAACAAATTATTAGATTACAATATATCTCAAAGATGTTATTAGTTCAAGTTGGGTATTAAACCGTTAAGCTAATATAATTCAGAATATTTTTCTTTACTTCCGGTGATGAACAGCAAGACACTCTCAGCCCCTTTAAGGAATTGATTATCAACAAGCTTCTTTGCGGCAATCGCGGCAGCGCCCCCTTCAGGCGCGGGACTAAGCTCTGTATGTTCTTCTACGAGTCTGATCCCTTCAATTATCTCTTCTTCACTGACGGCAATCGCTGTACCATTACTTTCACGGAGCGCTTCCAATATCAGAAAATCACCGACTGCGGACGGTACTCGCAGACCGAGAGCGTTTGTTTTTGCGTTTTCCCAATGCTCGGCGAAATCTTTTCCCTCGTGAAACGCCCTGACGATCGGAGCACACCCCTCACTTTGGACGCTTACCATTTTAGGTCTTTCACTGCCTAACCATCCGAGCTTTTCCATCTCGTCGAACGCTTTCCACATCCCTATCAATCCGGTTCCTCCGCCTGTGGGATAGAGAATGACGTCGGGAAGTTTCCAATCGAATTGCTCGGCTAATTCATAACCCATCGTTTTCTTTCCTTCAACCCTGTAAGGCTCCTTCAGAGTAGAAAGATTAAACCAGCTCTCATCAAGCAGTTCGGACATAGCTCTTCCCGCATCGGAAATCGTGCCTTTCACTAAAGTGACGTTCGCGCCCTGCTCACGCTGTCTCTTATACACATCTCCGAGCCCACGAGACTA
>SORU01000013.1 GCA_004402915.1 Fidelibacterota bacterium MT.SAG.2 | reverse complement strand
ATCAGTAAGACAGGTTTCTTAGTCGACACATTGCAGAACATAGGTATTGAGCTCGGCGGGACAGTCAAAGCGCCTCCTTTGAATCTTATGCCTATCGCCGCCACATCAGGACAGGTGATAATAAGCGGTTTTGCATTTAACGGAGTCAAACTACCGGGTGAATCGCTTGAACCGATTGATTTGGCTTTTGTTACGGTCTTTAATAATGCGGACGCCTTTACCTTTTCAGACTCCACAGGAAATTATGTGCTTAAATTCAAGGTTGATTTGGATGACAGCAATTCGATCACTATACAGATATCCAAGGCCACATTCCTTCCGGATACAATATCGAACATCGGGATTTCTTTTACGGATACCATCATTGTAAGAGATGCTAATCTTATTCCGATTTCCACAGCAAGCGGAGATGCCACGATTTTCGGAAAAGTCATCAACTCATCCTCGGGCTCTCCCATTGAAGCTGTTACCATCAGGGCTCTAAATCGCACCGAAGAAGCACAGACAGACAGCAGTGGAGAGTATTACTTACTTTTGGACATAAAATTCGGCACAAATGCTGTCACGCTTGAAGCGTCCAAAGAGGGATTTAATTCGGCGTTGATAAACAATTTGGGCATCGCTATAGGTGATACCGTCAGCGCTCCTCCGGTAGCATTATTGGCGTTGTCAATTACGGAAGGGATCGCAAGCCTTTCAGGAAACGTTATAAATGGTCTGACAAAGGCGCCAATAGAAGGAGCTCTTATACGGGCGTTAAATCATAAGGAAATTGCTCTTTCCGATTTGAACGGTGATTATGTGCTTTCCATCGCTCTTGCCGAAGGCGAATCGAATGTGGTGAATATTGAGATCGGAAGCTCCGGATTTTTAACCTCCACTATTCCGAACGTTGGTCTTGCAATCGGCGATACAATTGTTATATCGACTGCGAATCTTCTTCCGATCGATCCGGAAGGCTCAAAAGCCATAGTGAAGGGAGTCGTGGTCGATGACGTATTTTTCGAGCCCATCGATGGAGTTCAGGTTAGAGCTATTGGACACAATGAGACCACACTTTCCAATGAACTCGGAAATTTCTCGCTCAGTATCGTTATCAAAATTGATGAGAGCAATGTTGTAGATCTCATATTTTCGCAGGATGATTTTGTTACCGACACCCTATTCAACGTTGCCCTGACTGTTGACAGGACAATAACTTTAGCTAATCAGGAAATGACTCCTGCAAATCAGGCGGGTCCTCCTTCTAACGCTACCCTCGTTAATATTTCCCGGACATCTATAAGTATTAAGGGGAGAGGCGGCGAGGAGGAATCTTCGGAACTTACATACCGCCTGCAGGATGAAAGCGGCATCACACTGGACAGATTTCGTCCGATTGAAATCTTTTTCTACTTATTCGGTCCGAGAGGCGGGGAATTTCTATCTCCATTAGTGGCAACCACTGATGCAGATGGTTTGGTCAGAACAGCTCTCAACAGCGGCACAAAAGCGGGTGTGGTGCAAGTGATTGCCCGGTTCGACCCTGGTACCGGCGCGGATTCGATCAGTTCCGTACCTACACCGATTGCAATTCACGGCGGTCATCCTGATTCAGCACACTTCTCTCTTAGATCATCACCGCTGAACATCGCAGGACTTGTGACTTTACGAGAAGCGAATGTGACCGCCTTTATCGGTGATAAATTTTCTAATATCGTGCGACCGGGAACCGCTGTTCAATTCCAATCCAAATACGGAATTATCCAAGGTTCGGCTGTAACAAACGAAGATGGACAAGCCTCGGTAAAATTAATTTCTGCCGAACCCTTACCAATAGTGACCGACAACGGCTTAGTGCGGGTAACAGGCGAAACGAAAGACGAGGATGGAAAATCCATATTCGATTCCACGTTCGTGCTCTTTTCCGGTCATACTCAACTTACGATGTTAGTGGGCGGAGATGGTTTCGAAATTAACAATGGAGGCAGTTTTATATTTACTTTCCAGGTTGATGATGTAGAATGGGGCAATCCTATTGAAGGCGGCTCCACAATCGAAATTACTGCTACTGCTGGTGCATTAAGTGTGTCAAGTATTACCATTCCCGACACACAATCACAGGGAGCCGAAACCACCATTTTTACTTTCACCTTGAGCGATGATGATCCGAATGAGAATCCGGTTCTTCCTCCTGTCCAAAGCAAAGTCACGATAACCGTCACCAGTCCCAATGGTAATTTGGGGTTAGGATTTTCCGGTACGGTGGATTAATTCGCTGAACTGTTCAGCGTCCGCTCTTCTTCAGGACGTTCAGTATTCCGAATTTGCCTCTCTGATATTTTTTTGATATTGCTTCTATCGCGGCAGATTTGGTTAAACCGTCTTCTAAAAATCTATCGAATTGCTCTTCAACCTTTCGAATATCGCTCTTCAGCCAACGCTTACCGCTTTTCTTAGGTCCCAACCCCTTGGGTTTACGAAGGGAACCGAGCATTTCGCCCGGTTTTATTTTATCCATACTCGCAATATTATAATTATATGCTATCTCACTCTTCTCGAATCCTGCTATTTTTCTACCTAATCCGATTGCGACCTTAACCGTACCGAATCCTCCGAGAAAGAAATCGCAAACTCTATCCCCTTCGTTACTGCTATATAAGATGATTTTTTTTAATAACTCCGCGGGTAACTGATTTTTATTCTTTACTTGACCCTTCTTAAAATCCCTTTTAATGCTCCAAACATCTTCTCTGTCACTGTAATTCATAGATTTTTTGTCGGGAAATAACTCGTCTGACCCGTATCTTATATACTTATTAAACGTTCTTTTTCCTCCCGGTTTCTCATAAAAAAGTATATGATAATGTGAGGAAATAAATTTATTCTTTGTATAAACGCCGAAATTATATTTCCATATGATATGATTTACTTCTTCTAACGATGTATTCGCTAAAGCGTTCAATATATATCTCAAATTAGTGTATCCGGAGACTATATAAATGCTTCCTCCGGGGCGTAACACTCTCTCCGCCTGCTCTATCCACTCTCTGCTGAATTCCTCATAATCTTCTCGCGCAACTTCGATGTAACCATCCAATACATTATTTTCATCTCTGTTATAATGTTTATGAAGAGATTGTCCTTCAATTCCATAAGGCGGATCGGTTAGGATCAGATCGATAGAATTATCATCGAGATAAGTTTTTGCCCCCTCAATACAATCGGTATTATAAAGTGATTTAATCATTCAGACTCAGTTAATCAAATATTGACATTTTACGTATGTTTTTAAAAAACATTATTCTCCCATGAGGGCTTATCTTATCTCATCTATCTCCGATAATATAATTAAAACAAAGCTTTAGAATAGTAAAGATTTACTAAAAGGTAAATAATTAACGAGATGATATGTCAATATTAAAACAGATAATTCGCGGAATGGATCCTTCAATCCGCAGGAGAAACAGTTCGGAGGCATATTCTAAAAATATTAATTTAGCCAACCCACAAAGCAGCGTTAATCTTCAGCAAATCGCCTCAACAGACATTAAAGCAAGCTCCGTAAACAACCTTATTGATTCTATTTTGAAAGAATTAGGCTCATTGATGATGTCGTCTGTCAGGCATAAAAACGTTTCCGGGCAAAAATTGGATCCTGTTTTCCCACTTGAAAACGGCACTGTTTCCGGCTCTTTAGTTCAGTCCAAATCGATGCGAACAACGCTCAATCAGCAGCTTGTTCTATTGGCAGCGGCAGTCGAAAGTTCACAATCGGTGAATCAAAAAGACGTTGATCTGGTCAAGCAGCTTATGAACAATTTGATAGAAACAAACTCCAAATCTGATGTTGATCTTGCGAACTATTTGAAAAATATGTATGAATTCCTAACCGCTATCAAATCGTTGGCAGCGTTGAGTTCTCCCGTTTTTCTAAGAGTGGTTAAAGCAGTTTTAGACAATATTTTCCGATTGCTTGTCAGTTATAAAGTAGATGGTAGTGGGCAAGGGAGCCGAGTTATCTCGTTTAGTGAAAAGCCCAATGAGCTATCAATGCTCAGGGAACCGATCATCGAACCTTCATATTTGAAACTGCTGTCCGGGAATGCGGGTAAGCCTAAGATAGCGGATAAGTCTTTCGTAGAACTGCTTTCAAAAATCTCCGATTTAACCGGCAGCACGAAAGGGATGGAGTTTCCTTCTATTGAGAAAGCAGCCTTTCTACTTAAAACGGGAACAACACGTCCGCTGACCGGGAGCGAATTGCAAACAGTCGTGAATCTCTTTGGAGTAGACAGAGAAGCCAAGTTAGCGAAGTTTATTTCCCGTAATTCACTACCGGCTAAACTTAGCTACCCCATGATGAGGAGACTCTTATTCAATAATATAAGCTCTCAATTGACCGAACTCTCCGCAGGGAATCTCTCTCCCGACCTATATAGGAAAATAGATTCAGGCATGGAATTATTTCATAATCTGTTCAGGGCAGAAAATAATGTTCCGACCGATAGTAATATCAAATCGAGTTACTCCATAATTCAAAAATTATTTTATTCAAGATTAGCGCAAGGGCTCTCCTCTCATGGTATCGAACCTACTTCTTATCGTATCATCGGCTCTCAAGTCCTTCTCGAAAACAGCCGGGAGGTAACTAAGAAATCGTTAAATTCAATGTTCAACTCCTCTGCCCCGATAATTAATAACATTAAAATCGGAAAGAACTTAAAGCCCTATTTGAACGCTTCAATGGTGCTAAAGCGGCTGGAGTTGCCTCAGACCTTCATAAACGCCCGGTATATTATCGAAGTTTTGAAAGTCCATGCCCAACTGTCCAAAGCTTTTGCCCAAGTGGATCCAATTCAACAAACTATGGCTCCATCTTCTCTAAGCGGTTTGAGGAGATTGAGCGATTTATCCGCAGGAATAACGGCATTTATCAATGGAAAGAACGGAGACTACGAAAACCTCATAGAATTTTCTTTAGCCATGGGAGTGAAAATACCGCCTAAATTGGTTCGTTTAGGAGTCCGCAGCAGCAATTCACCCGAGTCGCTGTCAGATGGAATTAACACGAAACTTGAGAACAACTATCAGCAAGTAAAAACCGGAACTGTTGCTGCCGGCGTGATAAAAAACCTAATTGGGCTAAAAAATATCTCTGATCAATTCATTTTGAATGTTCCCGGACTTTCCCCTCCCGAATCAGGTGAAAGCGATGATATCACCACAAAGCTCGGTATTGCCGAAAATAAGATTGAAGCGAAAATCGGGATGAGAATGATCCTGATGGATATGGATCTGTCATCCGGCTCATTGAAAAAAGTTTCGAAATTCCTTTTGGAAACACTTGGGATCAAAGAATCTAAAATCACTGTTCCTGATATCGACCGTACGCTTCGTATGGTCAGATCTGATTTACCGCTAAATCAGAAGGTCTGGAACGAACTCAGGACGTTTGATATTCTTTCCCCCGAGAACGAACAGTTAATTTTAAATTATTTGAACCTGCTGAACAGCTCTGCTTCAGTTAATAAATCCGATGACGGGTTAAGGCAGTTATTGGAGCTCCTCCTCTCCCTTTCCTCGGATATCGGGAAAAAGGATTCTCTAAAAATTGCAAGATCTCTTCTTAGCCGGACAGATAAAATTCTCAACTCATTTCGGCTGAAACAAACAGCGGATAAATTAGATAACTACATCGGCAAAACTCTGAAGAGTGAGTTAATGACATTGGAAGCGCAATTGAAGAGTACACTATCCACAAACCGAAAAGATCAGATCAAATCGCTTTTTAATTCGTTGGCGGCAGTTTTTGAAGGGATTCATACTCTGCAAGCCAACAATTCCAATCAGGCTAACGAACTTTTCTTCGCATTCCCCTTTCCGCATTCAGGCGCCGGTGCTCAGGCGTTTTGTCATTATTTTGAGGACCAAACTCCAGAAGGCGAAAATCAAATAATTATCAAGTTGACTCTCTCTCCCGAACCTATCGGAACAGTTGAAGTCTCGATACTGAAAACCGAAAAACGGATAGATGTCACGTTCAATTTGGAAAGGCAGCAATACCGGGAATTATTTTTGGAGAATATCGAGGAGTTTGGAGAAAAACTAAAAAGCGCAGGTCATCAACTGATAAACATACATTGCTCTAAACTTATCAGAAAAGAAACCGAAGAGCTGAGCCTGCCGGGACTTTATGCTTGAATTTGTATCTGTCTTGATCTAATATTCTACTGAAGATAAAAACTTGAATACCTGCCGGGCATCGGCAAATACTGAAACGTTGCTCTCGAAAGATAGATGAATTTAAGCAAATATCAAAACGAATCCGTCATAAGAAGGCTCCTCAACGAGAGCAAAACTATTGCCGTCTATGGCGCTTCGAATAAAATTTGGAGAACGAGTCACAGTATCTCTAAATTTTTGCTTGAAGTAGGTTACGAGATGATTCCCGTAAACCCAAATTATGATGAAGTTTTAGGAGTCAAGTGTTTTCCGACTTTATCTGATATTGAGACACAGATCGACATTGTGGATGTATTCCGGCATCCCTCCGAAGTAATAACCATCGCGGAGGAAGCCGTTCAAATTGGCGCTAAAGCGATATGGTTTCAAGAAGGTGTAATAAATGAAGCTGCCGCGGAAATAGCCAGTTCCGGTGGTTTGGATGTTATAATGGATAGATGTATCTTAAAAGAATATAATTTTCATATTAATTAAGCGAAATTCGCAAGGTCAATTACCGATAGCATCGAACTGATCCTGTCGAGATTAAAGGGCTTTCTTACATAATCATATGCCCCTATGCTTAATGTTTTCTTAGCCATATCCTCGGTTGCGTAGCCCGACATCATAATAACAGGAACATTTTCGTCATATTTTTTTATCATCTGCAGGATCTCGATTCCATCGAGTCCCGGCAGCATAATATCTAAAAATATTATATCCGGAATCACTCTGTTAAGGTGATAGATAGTTTGCGCAACGCCGTCAGCTTCTATAATCTCATCGCACTTTGATTCGAGAAAAAGCGCTAAAGTCTTTCTTATATCTTCCTCGTCATCTACGACTAAAATCTTTCCAAATGCCATTTCCCTTCCTTTCCACTGTTATTATTAATTTCCCAATTTCTCCATATCTTCCTCAGATACGGGTACGGCTACATAAAGAAAAGGCGACTTGGACAACTCCAATTCATTCTCCTCTTCATATCTCTTCCCGTCTGTGTCATATAAAAGCAGTAACTTAGGACGCATAGGATGCGAGGGTTCCAATCCTATTACCTTACCGATTTGACCGTCATTGAGTCTTACAACGGAATCGATAGGAAAGATAGATATTTCGCGCACTAATGCTCTCAGTAATTTTACATCGAAATGAGTATCCTTCAAAGCAACGACTTTTTGCAGCGCCTCATAAGCGAGATACTCGTCTCTGTAATTTGAAGGGTGTGATACAGCTTCGTACATATCGATGATCGAGATTATCTTCGCGTATTCATGGATCTCGTCACCCGGTATACTATTGGGATAACCGGTTCCGTTCATTCTCTCGTGCTCTTGAAACGCAACAATAGGTATAAATGGGAACGCTGCCAATTCGGGATGTGCTTGGACCGCCTTAGTCAAATATTCACTGCCATGCTGTGGATGAAGCTTCAATGTTGATATCTCCTGGAGAGAAAGCTTCCTCTGAGCTTTCCTGATATCTTCAGGTATAAGAAGCATTCCAATATCGTGCAAGAGAGAAGCAACGGCTAATTCAACCAATTTTTTGGTTTCATATTTCAGTCCGGTGGCGAGTTTGACGCTGTAAATAGTAACATTTATGGAGTGAACCGGAAAATCACCTCCATCTCTTTTGCTTATAGCGCGTATCTGAAGATAATTTGAATTTCGCACGGAAGTGACAATCTTACTTGCATCGTTTATAATATCCGTAAAATTGTAATCACTTCCTTGAATTATCGCGGATTCCAACTCGATTAAATGGGAAATGGTAGATTGATGAATTTCTTTATGATCAACCGCTGTATCTATTTCATATTCGTTAAACTGTTCGACTCCGTCGCTTGCAATAGGCTCCTGACTTTGTAAAGTTTCTTCTGCGACGGTCGCCGACTCCACGGGAGTTTGAACCGGCAGAGTAGTTTTCACGATATCGGCAGGCGCCATCGTAGTCTCTTGCGAACTGATAGGTACAGCTGCAGGATCTACCCGAGGTTGCTGAACGGATTCGTTAATTTGTACAGTCTGCGCGGGAGTTTCTGCTGCCGAATCGGCTGTCGGTGTCGGAACTGGAGAGGGCGATACCGGAGTTGAGACACCTTCAATTGGCGGATCCGGAGGCGGTTGCTCCAATGGAGCAATCGGTTCGCTGTTAACTATCGGCGCTGAAGTCGGCAGAATATCGTGTTCAATCTGTTCCTGCCTGCTTTCTCTTTCATCGACGGGTGGCAAAGATTCAGTTGAAGAAGTGCCTCCGAATATATCGTCTAACATGCCGGCATTATCATCGTGCTGATCGAGATCCGGCAAGGGATCGACCTGCTCCGGCTCCTTCTCTTGAACGCTGTTATCTGAAGATTCACCGGTCAGGATTTCATCCTGTGGTATTATCTTCGTAGCATCTTCAACTTCAATACTGGATTGAATTGCTTCGGGTCTGAGTGGATTTGGGGAGGAGGGATCCGACGGCGATTTAGGATTCAACATCTCTTCAACCGAAGTAATTTCCGATTCAGAGGGAGAGCTCACCTCTTCTTCCACCGGCTCTGCTGCCGCCTCCTGCGGCGAATCGAACTCCTCTCCGACAATTTCCTCTGTGGAATCGGAAACATCTGAACTGATTTCTAACGGTTCTCCTAAACCAATTTCGTCTTCCGGTATAGTATCGACTCCGGCTCCCTGAGCGGAGCTTAATATTCCGTCCTCGAATATTTCTTTTTCTACAGCAGGTGGTTCTGTTCCCGTTTGACTGGCATCGCTGCGGGATATCAGAGCCATGACGCGACTTCGCAGTTCTGAAGGGTTTATCGGCAAGGTCACATAATCATCCGCGCCCGTTTCCATCCCCATAACTTTATCGGGACCTTCATCACTATCACTTATAAGAAGAACCGGAACATCGCGCAGAGCCTCATCCTCCTTTATTTTCCTTGAAAGATTCAGACCGTTCATCAAAGGCAAGTTTATTTCTGATATCACTAATGAGACAGCATTCTTATTCAGATACTCTACCGCCGCTTCACCTGACCCCACCAATACCAATTCAATGAAAATACTTTCTAAAGATTGCTCAATAGCGCTCGAAACTTGTGATGAACCGATTACCGTCAGTATAACTCTTTTCTCATCCTTCGGAGACGTATTGCTCTCAGGTTTCGATGGTTTCTTCTTCGACGCACGGAAGAGATCTATCGACCGCATTCTTTCGATTCTCTCTTTTTGTTTCCGATAATTCTCAAATCAGTAAATTTGTTCTCCCTGTTTCAATCTGATTTATCGAGCCTATATTACCATGTTTATCAGTGCAGAATCAACTGTTTTTAATTTTCTACGCGCTCCGGTCATCAGAGCCAAGTCACATATATTATTGATTCTACGGGGAACTCCGAATGATGCGTTGAATATAGTTGTAATGGCGTCTTCATTGACAATGTCAGGTTTCCCGCCTGCTGATTCAAGCCTGTATCGGATATAGTTTTTTGTATCTTCCAAATTGAAGGAGTGCAAATGGTATTTTATACCGAGCCGTTGATCGAATTGCGGCATTGAACTTATCTTTTCTCTTAGTTCAGGCTGACCGACCAAGAGAATGGTAACAAGAAACTTGTCGTTTAATTGATGATTGAGAAGCAGACGAAGTTCTTCAAATACATTCTCACCTTTTATCAACTGAGCTTCGTCAATTAGGATTAAAACTTCTTTCCCTGCCTGAAATTTTCCGAACAGTACTTCTTCTATCCGCCTCGATAACTTTGCCCGGGATCGTTCTTCACTCTCTTCTCCGAGTTGATAAAGAATTTCTCTTAAAAGCTCATCAGATTCCAGCTGCGGATTGTTCACTACCACCACCTCTCTGTCTTCCGTCATGGAATTATTCGCGAGGATACGCAGTAGAGTCGTTTTACCACAGCCATATTCCCCGGTAAGCAGAGCTCCCCCCTTGTTTCCTTCCACGGCATAAGACATTCTATCGTAACATTCCTTATGCTCCTCGGAATAGTAGAAAATCTCCGGATCGGGTGTATTTTCAAACGGTTTTTTAAATAGTCCCCAGTGTTCAAGATACATAAGGTAAGCTCCCTCTGCTCTTTACGACCTTCCGCCTACGCCCCAATTAAATTTTGCCCGCAGGGTATCAAAATACGATTTATCCTTCCATTTGATGAGCCTGATATTGTTGTCCGCTCGTTCTATATAAATACTTTGTCCATTTTTTATCTTCACGCTCGTTTGTCCGTCAATGGACAACAGCATCTTACCGGAAGCGTTTTCAAGATTTATTTTTATTTTAGAATCAGGTTTAATAACCACAGCTCGCTGTGACAGGCTATGGGAAGAGAGTGGTGTTACAATTATTGCCTCGTGCGGCGGTACGATGATCGGACCTCCCGCCGATAAAGAATATGCGGTTGACCCTGTGGGAGTGGCGATTATAATTCCGTCAGCGGAGTAGCGATTGAAAAATCTATCGTCCACGGTAACCGAAATCCTGATCATTCGGGTGGAGCTGCCCCTTTCAATAACGATATCGTTCAATGCTCTGTAACTCACTTCTGGTTCATTTTCTATTTTAGCCTTCAGAACCATCCGTTCTTCTACAAGATAGTCGCCGTCCTGAATAAGCTGAAGCCGGTCATATATCTCTTCCACAGCGACTTCCGCTAAAAACCCCAATCCGCCAAGATTAATTCCCGCGATAGGAACACGACTGTTACCTACCACTCTCGCCGCGCTCAGTATCGTGCCGTCACCTCCAAGCGCTAAAACAATATCACATTTTGAAGGGATCTTTTCTCTTTCAGCGTAGTCGATATGTTTTAACAGATCGGTGGCTGCATCATAAATATCCTTTTCAACTACTACATTGTTGTCATATTTCTCCAGCCACGAGATCAAACCCGGTAGGATATCAAAAAGTTCTTTTTTATTTGTATTTGCTATGATGCCGTATTTCAATATCTTATCCGCTTTTACTACTCTTCTTTTTTAAGTCCTTCAACCTTTTCAGCCGCCTCTTTCAGAACCTCTTTACAAAACCGTGACAGTTTGACTCCCTCCTCAAAAAGTTTAATAGAATCTTCCAATTTTTTATCACCTTTTTCGAGTTTGTGGACGATCTCATTCAATCTTTTGAGTGCATCTTCGAAGGTGAGTTCACTTTTATTTTTATCAGAACTCATTTGATACCTCCCTTACCGTTGCCGTTAAGTTGCCGACATGCAATTTTACTTTTATCGCGTCATTTTCGCTGATCTGATTGGCATTTCTGATTATAGTATCATTCCGTTCCAAACTGACTATCGAATAACCTCTTTCTAATACGGATAGAGGGTTTAATGAATCAAGCATTTTTCGCATTGAGTTAGCTTTAAGTTCAAATATATTCAGGAGATGATCTTCATTAAGTTTCATAACTTCAATCAGTGAGGATATTTTTTTCTCTTCCTCCTTCAGCATTTTATTAAATTGCTCCCAACCGTATTCAGTGTCGTACTCATCGAGAATCCGTTCAAAATCTCTCAGCTGATCGCTTATCAAATCGGAAATGGTTCTTTCCAAAGAGCTGATATTTTCCAATAGGTCGTCATACCTCGGCGCAGCCAACTCTGCGGCTGCGGAAGGAGTAGGCGCCCGGAGATCTGCAACGAAATCGGAGATACTAAAATCCGTTTCATGTCCAACCGCGCTTATTATCGGCAGCTCGGACGCGGCTATTGCTCTCGCAACCGCCTCTTCATTGAACGCCCACAAGTCTTCTATTGAGCCGCCCCCCCTTCCTACGATCAACAGATCGACTTCTCCGCTGCTGTTGAACTTCTCTATCGCGCTAACAATCTCTTCTGCCGCTCCTTCTCCCTGAACTCTCGCCGATTCCAGTATCACTTTCACATGCGGAGCTCGACGGTTCAACACATTTATTATATCCGCTATCACAGCGCCTTTTGCTGATGTCACCACGCCGATTCTAAAGGGGTATCGGGGAATTTCCTTCTTGCGATCTTCATCAAACAATCCTTCTTCGGATAACCTTTTCTTAAGCCGTTCGAATTCCTGATAAAGATCACCGATTCCTAACGGCTGCAGCTGCGAGGCGATCATCTGGTATTTCCCGGACTTTTCATAAACCGTTATTTTGCCTAAGGCACGGACTTTCATCCCGTCTTCAGGCTTGAAGAGTAACGACAGCGCACTCTGCTTCCACATTACCGTCGGCAGCAGTGAAGAACTGTCTTTCAGATTAAAGTATAAATGCCCGGATGTTGCTCTTTTCCAGGATGACAGCTCTCCCTCCACCCAAATTGGAGGAATATTCATTTCTAAAACGGATTTGATTAAGGTTGTGGCATCTGAAACGGAGTATATCTTGTTTTCATTAATCATTCAGGAAGAACAGGCTTACCGGCTAATTCCCAGGCGCTGACCCAATATCTGCCGAGATCGTAAGATGCTGAATTCATCTGGTTCCATCCCATTTCACCCAGATCCGAATAAAGGATCGCCAAATAATCGGGAATCCCTTTGGCTCTCCAATCATTGAGAGAATCAATCTGCCCGCTCGTCAATATTTTTCTTGCCTTTGTTTCGGATTCTAAGATCGGAAGGACGAGCTTGTAGCTTCTCATTACGATATCGAAGGCGTGTCTGAGCGGTTCTTTTATGGAGGCTGCCTCATTGAGTTGAGGTTCGTAGGAATCCATATAGGCGTTCACCATTCTATTTTCAAACTGCTTATGAACGCCGTAATTGTTCGTATATTGACCATTATAATTTTCAACCGAGTGGAGCGGACTGTAAGAATCTCCCACGTAATGACCTAATGCAGCAGCGGTCATGCGAATCTTCTCCCTCTTTCCGGACTTCATATCCTCAGCCAGATTAAGTGTATATTCAGCAATTCGCCAGGGAAGTGTTCCCCTCGAGTTCACAGTTTCAGCGCCGAATTTCTTTACCGCTTCATCGTAATCCCTCGGCAGTTCTTTAAACGGATAGGTCCCGTACATGTCCAAATCGATAAAATGACGTGGCAGTTCGCTCTTATCATCGCGCTTCCACCTATCGGGATCTACGGCATGCTCTGAAATGAAATTCCGTTCGCTTTCGAAAAACTTCTTCATTCCGGCTGGAAGAGTGTCTACCGCATCGGAGTTAATCCTCATGTGCGCAGTGAATCCCCATCCTTGAGTCGAATTGACCGGAGTGAAAACTATTGTAAGAACAATTATTACCAATAATCGTATAATCAATTTTATTCCTACTTTTAAGATGAATTTAGAGTTTCATGAAATTTAATGCAGAGTCTCTCTGATTATCCTAATCTCTTATAATTAATTCTTAACGAATCTTTTTCTTGTGTCGATTCATACGCAAACGTTTTTTCCGTTTATGCGTATTTATCTTCTTTCTCTTTCTCTTTTTACCGCATGGCATAAATTAGTGTCGGCTCCTTTTATTTTATCGGTTATTTAACTTTCTTTGATCAAGCTTTTTGTTACGAGCTCTTTTAATATTTTTGATGCTTTAAATGTGGGAACGTACCGTTCCGGAAGGTATACGACCTCTCCCGTTCCTGGATTTCTTGCCTTTTTCGGCATTCTCTTTTTTACGCTGAAACTGCCGAACCCTCTGAACTCAACCCTTTCACCTTCCTGTAAAGAATTTTTTATTGTACTTAAAAATCCATCTATAACAGCTTCGGTTTCTACCTTTGTCAATCCCGTCGCTTCGGCTACTATGTCTACGATATCTGCTTTAGTCACTTAATTTCTCCCGGCTAAAATTTAACGCTTAGTTTATATTCAGGCAGTCCAATGGGTTCAAGATACCTGAGTACGTTTTGAATATCCCCGAACAGCAAATCAAAAATGGAGGGGGGGTTTCTTCTCTCTTTTATCAATGTGGGCTTGCCGGACATACCCGCAAGTTCAACTACATATTTCAAAGCATCTTCATAGGTGCCGAGAGTGTCTATCAAACCAAGCTCTTTTGCTTGTGAGCCGGTGTATAACCTGCCATCTGCAACTTCTCGAACTCTCTCTTCCGGAATATTTCTCTCTATTGATACAGCCTCCACGAACTGGTCATAAAGATCATCAACTACATTTTGAAAAATAGCTCTATCATCCGGCGTCAGTTCTCTGTAAGGCGAGCCGCTGTCTTTATGCGGTCCGCTTGTGATATTGACATAACTCAATCCGAGTTTGTTCATCAATCCGCTGTAGTTTGGAAGCCCGACTATTACACCGATCGAACCTGTCACGGTTGCCGGATTAGACATGATCTTAGTGGCTGCAATGGCGACGTAATATCCACCGCTCGCTGCCACGGAGCCTAACGATGCTAAGATCGGCTTCCCCGAGTTCCTGATCTTACGAACTTCTTCATAAATTTCCTGCGAAGCGGAGACTCCGCCCCCGGGACTTGATATCCTGAATAGAATGGCATCGATGTCATCGTCATCGGCGTACTTCTTAAATTGACGGATAATCGGCTTTGAATCATAGATGGGTCCTATCAGTTCAACAACAGCTATCCTCGGGCCATCCGCTGATATGCTCAGTCTGCCGTTCGTCATAAGATTATACGAAATAACCAGAAGCAGGACGAACAGGAAGAATACCGAGGCAATTATTGACGCTGTTAATATGTTACTTCGTTTAGCCATAAAATCCTATTTTTGGAAAATTTTCAGTCTGTCACCCGGTTTTATCGGTTGGTCATCAGCCCACGGATTCCACGAAAGCATGTCTGTTATTGTAACGCCGTTCTTCCGGGCAATATTCCAAATCGTATCTCCTCTTTTAACCGTATGCACCTTCATTGTGAGACCTGCTCCGATATTATCCATTTCTACCACTTTCATGGTCCAAATATCAAGAATTTCTCCTTCACTAATATCGTTTTTCTTTAGCGAGTTCCAAAGCTTTATTTCATCTTTTTTAACATCGAATTTACTTTCCAGCGAACTGAGAGATTCTCCTTTGCGAACACTGTATCGCATAAGAAACAGGCTCGGATCGGCCACGGAAAATTTTGGTTGTGACAGCTTCAGATAATTCGGAATATATACCTTAATGACCTCTCCGGCGTAAATTGGTTTACCGTATCGCAGCCCGTTCCATTTTCGCAGCCTGAGAGCGGTCGTGTTGAAATACTCGGCGATATGACCGAGTGTATCTCCTTTTCTGACCTTATATTTAATGGCATAAGAGTTAGGAGGGGTCTCGGAAGGACTTTCAACTCTTTTAGACTTTGTAAGGCTCAGAACTTTGCCGTTAGTCGGGATCAGCAGTGTACTCCCCGCCCTGATCGAGTTCCTGTTGCGAATTGAATTCAGGCTGATTATCCGATTCAAAGATACGCCGTATTTTGTGGCAATTGCCGAAAGAGCTTCTCCTCGTCTTACCTTATGCTTAATAGTCCCCGTTCTCTCCTCCTCAGGAAGTTCGGCAAAATTTTTATTGAAAAGATCGGCGGTTCCATAAGGGATCAGGAGCTTATACCCTTTTGATGTCGGAGGTGTGGATTTTCGCCTCAGTTCCGGATTTAATCTGATGAGCTCGCTGACATTGACACCGGCGGCTTTTGAGAGGACGCTTAGATTTATGCTCCCCCCGATCTTGACTTCATCGTATGAAAGAGGAGACTCGGGAGTCACGTCAAATCCGAATGCTGCCGCATTTTCACCAATAATGGTAGCGGCTATGAATGAAGGCACATAATTCCTTGTTTCACGCGGAAGAGTTGTAAGCTCCCAATAATTATCTGTATTATTCCGTTTCATTGCTCTTTTTACTCTCTGAGAGCCTGAGTTATATGCAGCCATGGCGAGGTACCAGTCTCCGAATTCAGCGTACAGGTCTTTAAGATATTTTGCAGCTGCGCGGGTAGATTTTTCCGGGTCTCTGCGCTCGTCCACCCACCAGTCTCTCCTCAACCCATACGTCCTGCCTGTACCATAGATAAATTGCCACGGCCCCGCCGCATGCGCCCATGAATACGCTCTCGGTGAGAAACCGCTTTCCACCATCGCTAAATAGACTAATTCCTTTGGAAGGTCATTCGATTCAAGGATCGCCTCGAACATCTCCTGATAAGTCCCTTTCCTCTTCAACCATAACTCGAACGATTCTGAGGCATCCGTTTGGAAAAATCGAATTATCCTCATAACATTAGCATTCACTTCAAGCGGTATATCCATTCCAAGGTCATTCGCGTAATCCTGTAGAACCTTTATCGCCAAACTTGAACTGTCATCCATAGCGTCAAAGAGTTCAAGCTTCTCCATGAGACTGATATCCGATGCGTCTCCGTATTTGAGCGTGAGCCTGCGCAACGAGAGTGTATAATCTTTTGACACTTTATTTGCTGTGACCCGGAATTCCTTCTCAAAAGCGTCTGTGGTCTTGCTTGTGAGTTGAATATCCTCAAGCACCGATATCGCAAGCTCATACTCTTCACGCATTCGAGACGTATCCGAGATCTCTTCCGATATCAAAGCTTGAGCATAATGGATCTTCGCATCCCTTAACGCTTCCCAGTCATCCAACTCAAGCGTTGTAGCGGCAATTTCATATTTTCCGGCGCTCTCCTGAGGAGCGGTTGAACACCCCAAACTATAAATAACAAGTAGCGCCGGTGCAATCTTCTTTATTATCATACGCTTATACGTCCCTCTTTAACAAACTGGTTGAAAGATATGGTCGAACCTCCTTTAAGTCAAACTCTTTTTGGATTTTAGCTCTCCTTATGACTCTTTTGAAAGCATGGGAGAGTCAATCTCCTGATTTGATCTTCTCTATCAATGAGCTCGTCGAAAAGCCTTCTTTAAAAGGAATCAGCTTAACTTTGCCGCCGTAGGATTCCACAACAGCCTTTCCTACTACTTCATCCGCTGAATAGTCAGCGCCCTTAACCAACAGATCGGGTCTGACCGAGCTGATCATATTTATCGGTGTCCCTTCGGAAAATAGGGCGACGTAATCGACGCACTCCAATCCTGCCAAGAGCGCCGCTCTGTCATCTTCACTGTTAAAGGGCTGATTAGGTCCTTTGATCGCTTTTGCCGATTCATCCGTGTTTACGCCCACTATAAGGATATCTCCTAATTTCTTGCTCTTTTTCAGATAATCAAGATGACCCGCATGGAGGATATCGAACACGCCGTTCGTAAAAACGATCTTTAAACCGTCACTTCTGCTCTCTTCCATAAGCCGGCTCAATTCTTCGCTCTCTATCACCCTACCCAATAGATTGAATCCTGCTGCTGATAGATAAAGGACAGTTACTTACCTCAGCTTTCGAGCACCACCGTTCATAAAGCTCAAGCATCCCTTGCTGGACAATCGCCGAACTCGAAAACATCATATGTTCCGGAGAACAGGGCAGAGCGAATCTTCTGACATGTCTCAAAACGGAATTGTCCTCTTCCGGAGGGTACAAAAAGAGTATTCTGTCAACTTTGGCTGCTAACAGTCTGTCAGGCTCTTCTTCGGCAAGAACGCCCAAAAGAGGCAGAACAACGTTCAGCGCTATCGCCCTTGCTCTGCTTTTACCTATAAGAGCCGAGCTTCTTGACATTTGATTGCCGAATTTTGATGCCCTGCTCCAATATTCGTCACCCTCCACTCTGAGGGAATTTTCCAATGCGACAATGAACTTCTCGATGGTTCTGAACTTCTTTACGGCATACGCCGTCAGGTGTATGAACCTGTCCAAATCGTACCGGTTTAAAAATTCCGATAATCCTGCCATTCGGCGTGTTGGAAAATTTTGAGGGCGCAGCCTGAAATATTTCCATTCGCCGGCTTGCATCGGTTTTAAGGAATATCTTCTTTTTATCTTCTTCCAGTTTTTACTCAACAGCCTCATTCTGCTGTCGGTAACACCCGTTTCGAGTAGCCCCGACAGACCGAACAACAGTGATTCGAGATTGATGCCGGCATCATTTCCCTTGGAAACCTCACTGATGATTCTTCTTATTTCGGAGAGACGTAATAAACTGCTGAAACAGCTGAATTGCGAAGTGTTCTTGGAGTATCCGAGAGCTCTGGCAAACCCGCGATAAAAAAGCTCGCCGTAACTGTTTCCCGATTCCAATTGCAACTTAAACTTTTTGCGCTTCTGATTCAGCCGTTCACGACCTAACCGCACTAATAAAAGATAGATCTCTCCCGGATTCAGTTCCGACATTTCATGATAACAATCATCCTCCCAAGGCCACTTGGGTTTTCTGTTTATCCTTGCATCCCAATCGGCTGATAGAGGCAGATAGACTATAGGGATCTCCTTATCATCTTTACTCAATGTGACGTCATCAGCTGATTTGAATGCCACAACATGCAGTATGACATTTGTGTATGCTCCGTCAGAGTGATGATGATGGTCATACCAGGAACGTGCGTTAAGATGTATTTCTATATCACCCTTGATGGCAACGCCTCCGATCAACAACATCGCATTTTGAAAATCCGGACCCGAATCTCTGTTTGGAACACCCGGTTCAATAACGACTACCTTATCTCCGGAGCTGGTTGTGAGTTTTCCCGATAAACTCTTTCCATACCTGAACCATCTTAATGCCAAATCGTTCTCTTTGAGCCTCTCCCCCATATATTTTCTATTTACCCCGGAAATAAATTTTGAGGGAGTTACTCTATTGCTATACTGCATCTTCCTCCACCAAATTCTTTATTACCTCATCCCGGACGACGGAAACCAACTGATGTCTGGCCGAAATATCCTTCCCCTCCGTGGAAATCGGTTTCCCTATCGTCATTTTTATTCCCCCTGACTTGACCAGATAGACTCCCTTAGCCGCAAGAGACGCGCTGCCGGATATAGATACCGGCACGATCGGAATTCCCATCGATAAAGCCAATATCACACCTCCCTTCTTGAACCTCCCCACTTCGCCGTTCAGACTCCTTGTGCCTTCTGCAAAAACAAGAGCCGAATATCCCCGTTTCTTCAGTACGATAGCCGCTTCTTTAAGACTCTTTACGGCCGATTCCAAGTTTCCGCGGTCGATCTTGATATGCCCTGCGCTGAGAAGAGCCGGACCGAACAGCGGGATTTTGAATAGTTCTTTTTTTGCGAGAAATCTCAACTGAAAGGGTAATCCGAGACAAACGGTCGGTATGTCTAAAAGGCTTGCGTGATTTGAGATAAAAATATAGCTTTCTCCCTGTGTTATATTTTCGAGACCGTTTACTTCTATTTTTACGCCTGCCAGTTTCAGAAGAAACCACGCCCACTTACTCATTATGAATTGCACACTCTTTCCCTGACGGTCGAACAACATTATTATCATACTGATGACGCTTGTTACAGCCGTTCCCAAACTTCCCAACACTAATGCCAAAAAAGAACGGATCATCCCTTTATCCACTATCGTTCTTAATAATTGATCCGCCGAAGTAAGGTATCAAAGCCTCAGGGAGGTGAACAGTGCCCTCTTCCGTCTGATGAGTTTCCAGCAACGCAACCATTAATCGTGAAGTTGCGAGACCACTCCCGTTAAGTGTGTGAACAAAATCAATCTTTCCATCGCTTTTTCTGTATCGGATATTTCCACGTCTCGCTTGAAATGCTTCAAAATTACTGCAGGAGGAGACTTCAAGATATTTCTCCTCTCCCGGAGCCCACACTTCGATATCGTAACATTTTGCCGCGGCAAATGAAAGCTCGCCCGTCGAAAGCTCGACAACTCTATAATGAAGTTCGAGCCTCTTTAGAATTTCTTCCGCATTGGAAACTATTTTTTCTAATTCTTCGTAGGAATTTTCGGGCTCACAAAATTTTACAAGCTCCACCTTATTGAACTGATGCACACGCAGAAAACCATGTGTATCCTTTCCGTATGACCCTGCTTCTCTTCTGAAACAAGCGGAATATGCCGCATAAGAGATCGGCAGCTCCTCAGCCGACAGAATCTCATCACGGTGAATATTCGTGACAGGCACCTCGGCGGTAGGTATGAGAAAAAGGTCTTCTAAGGATGTCTTATACATATCATCTTCAAATTTTGGTAGTTGCCCTGTAGTGAGGGCGCTCTCTCTGCTTACCAAGAATGGCGGAAATACCTCCTTGTATCCGTTTTCTTCGGTTTGGACATCTAACATGAAGTTGATCAAACTTCGCTCTAATTTCGCTCCGCTGCCCATATACAGCGGGAAACCTGATCCGGAGAGCTTGGATGCTCTTTTGAAATCGAGCAGACCCAAAGCTTCACCTAATTCAAGATGGTCTTTCAGCTCAAACTCGTATTTCGGTTTTTCCATCCATTCCCGCACAAATTTATTATCAGATGAGTCCTTCCCTTTAGGTACCGACTCATGTGGAATGTTCGGAATCCGTAACATCTCTTCGTTCAAATGAGATTCTGTTTCGCGCAGCGACACTTCGACAGCTTTGATTTTTTGAGAGAGTTCCCTCATGTCCGTGATCTTATCCTCCGTATCCTCCCCGTTCTTCTTTGAGATGCTGATCTCTTCGGAAACTTTGTTACGGAGTGCGCGAAGAGATTCAACTTCTTCTAAAATATTTCGTCTTCGACGGTCAAATTCAACTATACTCCCAATGTCCGTCTTGTCGCCTTTAAGAGAAATGGACTCGGTTATGAAAGATGGGTTATCTCTTATTATCTTCAGATCAAGCATACATTAGGAATATAATCCATTTTCCACTAAAAATAAAGTACTCACTCACTTCTAATTTCAATGATATATTCTTCAATTCTGATCAAAAATCTAATTTGTATGACAAGTATGCGCTGTTTGTCCGGTCTTTTCCTTCGATCCTGTTGAAATTCTTCCAATCCAAAGTTCCTATTTCGATCTGGAAAAATTGATCCTTTGCAAATTCAAGCGTGTATTTTAATGAATAACTGTATCTCCGTTCCACAATTCCCGAAAGGAACTCCTTTGCATCGAATAATTCTTCACTCTCCGGATATGAAATATTCTCATCCAAACTCCCTCTTCTCAGCATCGACCATGACAAGGTGACCGAGCTTCGCCAGTTTGGTCTGTTCACATACGAAACAAGAATCTCATCCGAATCCGGACCGCTCCACTGTCCGATTATCCTGTTGTAATTTAAGTATTTAATACCATCGAGTATGTGGGTATAGACGTACGGCTCGACTCTTGTATACTCCATCAGTAAGGAGGAATTGGAAAGATTCAACGGTTTTGTTAATTGGAGCCCTGCAAGGATCGCCCACTTATTGCCCCAATGGGTAAGAGGATTCTTGGTCAATTTATAATCGTCTATAAATAATTCCGCATATACTCTGCCGCTCTCTATGCCATTGTATTCAACGTCAAAATTTAATCCGTTATTATCTCTGTTTCCGAGATGATGCTCAGCGATATGAAACGGCATTAGAGGCAGTGAATAAAGAATTTCAAACTTCGCCCTGTCATATATTACCGTCTCCCCTCCTCCTAATCTCAATCCTTCAAAGGGAATGAAATCGATCCTGTGGGCTGCTATTTTCTTGTTCCCGCTCGTTCCCCGGATATCGCCGATAAAACCGGAATAGCTCAACTTGCTGTATCGCACATCCAATCGTATCACATCCATCGGAGGATTTGTGGATGATAGAGTCACTCCGCTTCTGCTTCCCGGACCCCACCTTATCTTTTGCCGTCCTACCGTCAGGTCAAGCCAAGGCAGACCGTATTTCAGGTAAGTGATGGCATCGTCTCTGTATAAAAACCCGTCGTATGCAACTGCAGGCAGACCTCTCGAAGGATCGGAGTTTGTCAGCGCCGGTTCCCCTCCGCTCACTTTTGTATTGATGAATTCAAGATAAAAATGCAGACTTTCCGCTAAGTGACCTCTTACTCTTCCACCTAATGTCGTTCTTGAAATATTATCTTTAACTCCATCTTCATCCAATACGCCGAAGTCATTTTCCTGCATGAAAATCGCGTCTACGGCAAACCATGAATCCTCTTCGGACCAAGTGAACAAATGCCTCTCTCTGAATTCGGCGTCAATTTCATTATCCCTGTTTTTCGGATCCGAGAGAAGGTCACCCTTCAAACGGTCAAGAATTCGAGACTCTGTCGGCGTCAGAAGGTCGGGATCTGCGGAATATTTTTTCTCAGATTGCAACAGCAATTCCCCGAAACGGCTCCGCGTCAATGGCTTTACGCTGTTGAAATATCCGTTTATCATTCCCCTGCTGGATAAAATATCAAGAAAATCATAGCCCCAATAATCTGGATCAACATCTGTCGATTGTGCTCTTCCGGTTCCAAGAGCGAACAGCAATGTGATAATTGTCAGAGAAATTTTAATCAGAGTCATATTAAGGTGATCTGAAATGACCTTTCCCGCTGATCATCACTTTTATTGTCGAAAGAATGATCTTAAAATCCATTCTCAACGACATATTCTCGATATAAAACAGATCGTATCTCAGCTTTCGTTTTACATCGTCAAGTGATTCGTCATACTTATGTTTGATCTGCGCCCAGCCTGTGATCCCCGGTCTGATTCTTAATCGTTTCGTATAAAGCGGCATCTCTTTTTTTAATTGATCAACAAAATACTGCCGTTCCGGTCTTGGTCCCACCAAACTCATATTGCCCATGAGCACATTTATGAATTGCGGAACTTCGTCGATTCTACTTGTTCGAAGAAACTTCCCTATCCTTGTCACTCTCGGATCATCTTCTGTCGCCCAAACAGGGCCTGTTTTACTTTCTGCATCACTGCTCATCGACCTGAATTTAAAAATGTTGAAGTGCCTGCCCTCTTTACCAACACGTTCCTGCCGATAAAGTATCTTTCCCCTTGAATCTATTTTGATTAGAATACCGATGAGCAGCCAAAAAGGTATAAAAACTCCTAATACCCCTATCGAGATCAGAATATCTATAAGTCTTTTAGCCGACACTTCCCATGCGGGCATAAACTCCGGTAGAATATCTATCAACGGTAATCCGTATATCTGATTTGTGCGTGCCTGACCGCTGATAATATCGTACATATCCGGGGTTATCTTTATTCCGACAGACTCACCGTTAACATATTTTATCACGTCCAACAACCGCTTATGATCGTTTGAAGACAATGCCAAGATCACTTCTTTGATATCATATTTTTTTATTATTTTTGGAAGTTCGGTAATCTCTCCGATCACTTCTGAACCTTCGTCGGTCTCCCCTATATCTTCCGCCCTCGTGGATACGAATCCGACTACAGAATAACCTAATCCCGGAAATGATTTGATCCTCTTATTCAATGCTTTTGAGCGTTCGTTCCACCCGACCAG
Source organism: Fidelibacterota bacterium MT.SAG.2 (assembly GCA_004402915.1). Taxonomy (GTDB): domain Bacteria; phylum Fidelibacterota; class SORT01; order SORT01; family SORT01; genus SORT01. The sequence goes on along the minus strand of SORU01000013.1, from coordinate 17,980 downwards.
TATTGAGGGATATAACTCCCTGCCATCCATAAAACGTTTCCTTTGAACGGTACGGAAGAACAATCTCCCGCCTCCTACGAACATAATCATTCCAAGCCAATATGTTATTACTAAGATTTTCCCCGGTGAGATAATATTATCTACCTGCAAAGTTAAAAGTACCAACAGCAGGGATCCTACCGAAACGATCTTAATGACACTCAACGTTTCATCAATCCGTGATGCAGGAGATTTAATCGAATAGAGTCCGGAAAACCAGAAAAACAGTATCCAGCCCAAAGACACTATCAGGGCGGGAAATGGAATATCCGCAATGAAAAGGGGTACCGGATTGTCGACTATACCTGTCTTGAACTTGAACATGTAAAAAAGAAACATCGCGATAAATGTGGTGATAAAATCGATCAGCACTAATAATATCGTCTCGTTTTTTCTAAGATTCATCTAAGTCTGTTATTCTTGTTCGATCATTTAGCTTTTCTTGCGAGAGCTCATTCTTAGAACGTTATTAGTCCGACTGCCCTGCCTGCCAATATGATTGATGTAATCGAGAACATAACGTCGAAAAATTCTCGATATGATCTTGTCCATTTCCTCGAAATATATACTGTATCGCCTCTCCTAACATCGATTTCGGAGCTTGTCTTTATTGATTTACCATTTCTAATTATTTTGACGGAACCCATGTTACCGTTTGAGGTTACTCCTCCGGCATATGCTACATAATCATTTGCGGTCAGATCCGGCATGAACGGATAGGGACCGGGATTGGAAACTTCGCCTGTAACAAAGACCATTTGACTTAATATTGGTATTATAATCCGGTCACCTGACTCCGGATAAAAATTATTCATATCACCGATACTTCTTCCGACCAGGAATATCGCTTCTTCGTCGCCGTTTTGTCTTGTTACATAAATTTCGTTTGCGTTGGATAACCGAGAAAAAACTCCCGTGCGCATGAGAAGCGAGGTAAGGTTTTCTGCCTCTTTTAAGTTAAATGAACCTGAACGGTCATCATAAGTCTCTATCGTCACGATATTACCCGACCAATCAAGTGTCGGCACATGAACAACATCCCCGTTTTTCAATAGATAGTTATTTGTGAGATCACCTTTAAAAACGTATTCAAGGTAATCAAAATTTTTCTTTGTACCATCTTTCGAGGTTATCAATATATTCGATCCGTCGGTGAACCCTCTTAATCCACCTGCCGCCTCAATAGCATCTGAAATTCTGTCCACTCCTCTGACGGGATAAGTACCCGGTTGAACCACATTTCCTGTTACATAAATTCTGAACATCCTTAATTGAGTCAGGGTTACTGAAATATCTACTCCAATGTATATGATCTTGCATTTTTCGAGTATTATATTTCTTACTTCATTCAAAAAACTTCCCCCCACAAACACCGATCCTATTGTAGGCAGCTCGAGAAAACCCTCCGGGGAAACTATCGCTTCATATTGCCGATCTACTTTTCCCCAAATATAGACGGAGAAAAGGTCACCCGGTCCTACCATATATTCACTCGGGTCAACATTACCGTCCAGCGTTTGCTTTAGCAGATGTTCCATCCGTTCGTCAATTATCCGCGCTCTTTCAGCCTTGATTTTTTCTTGTTCCGTTGCTCTTTCTTCAAGCACTCTCTCCATCTCGGTTATAATTCTTTTCTGAGCATATAGGACCCTGCTATTTTGAGTTCCGATCATTATCATTCCTACAAGAAAAATCACACGGAACGCGTTTAAAGTTATATTCACCCTGATTAATTCCTTAATTTATTTAATTTAATTCGATTAAAATTTAAATTGACCTGAATATATTACCTTTGTAAATAAACGCTCAAACGGTGTGTAAGTTCCCCTGCTCAGAGCTCTATTCCGTAGTTATTCTTATAGTATTCGAGGTATTCACCGGATTTTAGGGGTTCCCACCAGCTTCGATTATCGATGTACCAATTTACTGTTTTTTCCATCCCGGTTTTGAAATCAATCGCCGGATCCCAGCCGAGAGCGGAGAGTTTGGCGGTGTCAAGAGCATATCGCCGGTCGTGTCCCGGTCTGTCATCGACAAATTTTATCAGCTCCTTACTTTTTCCGGTCAATTCCAAAATTCTGTCGGTAATCATGATGTTCGTTAATTCGTTTCCTCCTCCGACATTGTAAACTTCACCTGGTACTCCGTTTGAGATAATAAAATCAATAGCTGAACAATGATCATCGGCGTATAACCAATCCCTGACATTCAAGCCGTCACCGTACAATGGAAGCTGTTTGTCGTCTATGGCGTTCGTTATGAAGAGCGGAATGAGTTTTTCGGGGTATTGGTGCGAACCATAATTGTTTGAAGCGCGACTGATGATAACCGGAAGGTCATACGTCTTAAAATATGAATAGGCAAGTCTGTCAGCGCCCGTTTTACTGGCTGAGTAGGGACTGCTCGGCATCAATGGGTCTGTTTCCCCGAAAGGCTCACCAAGCGTGCTTCCATAAACTTCATCCGTGCTTATCTGAATGAATCGCTCAACATCGTTCTTTTTCGACTCCTCAAGAAGAACGAATGTTCCGAATACGTCTGTTTGTATAAAATCTTCCGGCGCTCCGATAGAGCGGTCTACATGACTTTCTGCGGCAAAATTCACAACAATTTCCGGCTTATGCTCACTGAAAATCTCGGCCATCCTCTTCTTGTCACAAATATCGTCACGATAGAACCTATACCTATCATCATCCGAAACATCTTTTAAGTTTTCCTGATTACCGGCATACGTGAGCTTATCGACATTTATAAGGCTAACGTCATTATATTTGCCGAGAATGTGATGCACGAATCTACTTCCTATGAATCCTGATCCCCCCGTAACTAAATATCTCTTCATACTTGTACCGCATTAAACTCATCCTTCAAGAGAGGTCTACCTACGGACAGATAATTAAATCCTTCATCCTTCATCTTCTTCGGATCGTAAATATTCCTGCAATCGACTATATTGGGCGATCCTAATCTCTCCTTCAACATGTTAAGATCTATCTGCCGAAGTTCGTTCCATTCAGTAAGGATCATCACCGAATCCGCGCCCTCGCACGCATCCATCATATTATCGAAACAATTGAGTTCGGGAATGGATTTTTTTGCATTGTCCATGGCAACCGGATCGTACGCGCGAACTATACATTCTTCTTCAAGAAGAATTTTTATTATGTCTAATGCGGGAGATTCCCGTACATCATCCGTGTTCGGTTTAAAAGCCAGCCCCAGGACAGCTATGGTTTTTCCCTTTAAATTTGGAACCAGTTTTTTTAGTTTCTCAACCATCACCATTCTCTGGTTGATATTGACTTTTATTGCCGCTTCAACAAGATTCGGCGTTATCCCTCTCTCTTTAGCCAGCTGAACCAGACCTAAAGTATCTTTTGGAAAACACGAACCGCCGAAACCGGGACCGGCGTGAAGAAATTTCGGACTGATCCGTCCGTCAAGCCCCATTGCTTTCGCAACTACATGCACATCTGCTCCTGTTTTGTCACATATATTGGCGATCTCATTGATAAACGATATCTTTACGGATAAAAATGCGTTGGATGCATACTTGATCAGTTCTGCCGTCTCGACATTGGTTTTAATAAAAGGCGTTTCCATCAAATAAAGAGAACCATAGATTTCGGTCATTATATCGAATGCCTTCTCCGAATTCGTTCCTATGACAATTCTGTCCGGATGCATGAAATCGTTGATCGCGGAACCTTCGCGTAGGAATTCGGGATTGGATACAATTTCAAATTCAGGTTTGCCTGAACTTTTGTCATCAATAATTTCCTTTAATCTCCTGCCGGTACCGACCGACACGGTACTCTTGTTGACGATGATCTTAAAATCATTGAGATTTTGCGCGATCATTTCCGCCGCGCCTTCAACATAACGCAGATCCACATTCCCATTGCCGTCTGAAGGAGTTCCTACAGCTATGAAAACTACTTCCGAATCCCTTATTGAACCTTTGATATCCTCAGAAAATGAAAGACGCTCCCGACTGACATTGTTATTTATCAACTCCTGAAGCCCCGGCTCGTATATCGGCAGCTTCCCGTCATTTAATATTCTGATTTTTTTGAGATCAATATCAACGCATCTGACCTTATTCCCAAGGTCTGACAAACACGCGCCGGTTACCAACCCAACGTACCCGGTTCCCATTATGCATATATTTTTCAATCAAAATCCTTAATTTTAGCCAAGATTATAATTTATAGCTGTTTACGCTATGTGTCAACTGTTCGATTATAACGTTTTCACGAAATAGGAATAAGAGAAATCAGCTTTGATTACAACAATCCGCTTCGTTTTCGGAGAATCCATTCTCCTGCGAGGAATACGAGTAATATAAACATCAATCGCACATCGTTCCATACCATGAACTCCGCATTCGATCTTTTACGATACGTTTCCTCTTCAAACTTCAGTGAATCAGGTTCGAATAATTCATACGGAGTATATGTTCCCCCCGTGTTTTTTGCTATATTTACCAAAACAGATTCGTTTCTACCTAAAAGCGCGAATTCAGGCGAATACTCTTCAACCCTGAACTCCCCTGAATATTCGCCCATGTTAATCTCTCCTTTTTCAGCAACCACTTTGTATTTATATCTTCCGGGAGATTTTGACAAATATTCGCCGGAATATCTTCCTGAAGAAAAATTCACCATATTGAACTGGTATTCCTTCGAAGGATTTGAATCCTTCGTAAGATTGACTTGAATGTCAATATCCTCCATCGGCTCATAATATTCGTCATACACCACCGCATCGAATTTTACTCTCTCCCCCTGACTATATAATTGCTTATCGGTTTTTACGCTGATTCGTGACGGAGCATCATGAACGGACAACCAATTTATACCCTGTAGCACTGTTTTCCCCCAAGTCTCGGAGTAATTTCCGATTCCTATAAGAAGCATATCAAACATATAACTGCCCGTCACCATAAGCATGGCGCTTTTTCGTCCTCCTTTCTCGGACAGAAGGAATATCGGTCTCCCTCCCTCAGTGTTCATATTGCCGCTTTTCTCACTTAAGAGAATTACGCTGCCTGACTTAGGCTCTATTCCAACGCTCGAAACGTACCCGGGCGGCAGCGCGTTCCATAAATCAATAGTTTCAGTTGCGTATTCTGAGTGTCGGGTGAATGGATGATACTTACCCGTTTCGCTTAATTGAAGTTTTACTTCCTCATATCGATGCGAAGCGGTAGTGGACATTAATAAAGCTGGTAGAAAACCGGAAAATTTATTCAGCTTATTATAATTCACACTCGACCCCTCGACATAAAACAATGAAGCGTGAGTCGATTCAATATTTGCAATCAACTTTTGTATGTCGCTGTCAGAAGAATTATCCGACGGATATCCTATAAATATCAGAACATCATATTCCCTGTTGAGAACCGGCGATTCTGACTGATACCACTTACCTTTAATTGATTGGACAGCTGCGGTTAATACAATATCTTCTTCATTTTTCAGAAGGTTCTTCATAAAAACAAAATCAGCGGAAGGAGCGCCTGATAGAAGCAAAACGTCCTTCTTTTTCGACAACACATTGACAGACGTCATCCGGGCATTATTTTTATCGGTCTCTTCGCCTTCAAGCGGCATCAGTTTCGCTTTGATAAGGTGTTCACCCTCTTCCGGCAGAAGCAGATAAATTACTTCCTCGTTCAAGAATCCGTCGTTCGGAAGAATCACGTTTCTAACTTCTAACAGCGAGTCACCATCGTATATCCGTAACTCGGTTGAACTTCCTCCGAAACCCCGGGAAGCGATCCCGATTCTGACACTAATCGAATCCTCCATAAACGCTATGGGCGCTGTAAGAATAGATGAAATACTGATATCCAGAATCGATTCGTTCTTTCCCACTCCAATAACATGAACAGGGAATGGAAAATTTTTGCTGAAGATCTCCGGCGCTTCTCCCTGATTAGCTCTCCCGTCTGTAAAAATTATCAGTGACGAAACGCGTTCATCCCGTGTCTCCCTCTCGAATTCGCTCATTGAATTTGATATATTCGTCAGCTGTCCCTTCGCCTCCGAAGTTGGATTAAAATCTCTTAAAGCTGAATCAAACAGATAACTCTTTACCTTATGATTTTTACCGACCGATGTTGAAAGTTTTTCTATTTCCGATAACATATCTTTAAACGGGATCTCATCATACTGATCCATGCTTTCACTCGCATCTACAAGAATTCCTATCACCTTTCGTCGTTCTGAACTCGTTACGAAATGAACTGCCAACATTGCAACTTGCATGCTCAGTAATATCAGAATAATCAGCCGGGAAGTTCTCAAATAAATTCCAACCCAATTTGATTGAGGCGGATAAATATTGCGATAAAAATAATAAACCGCTGCTATCGATAGAATTGCAAATAAGAACGCCATCAGAGCGCCGCTTACTTCCGTAACGGCGAAGCTGTCAGTCAGTTGCATCTTCTATCCCGAGATTCGGATATACGTTCATTGTCAGAGATGATGATTTACCTTTTTCCAAATAATATGCTCCCACAGCGGCGATCATCGCACCATTATCCGTTGTGAGGGAGATCGGGGGGAAATATGTTTTAATCCCGACCGCTTCACTTTTTGAATTCAACTCTTCACGAAGAGTCGAATTTGCCGAAACTCCGCCACCAACTGCTATTTTGTCTATATTCAGAAATTTCGCCGCTTCTATTGCCTTCTTCGTGAGCAGTTCCACAACGGCTCCTTGAAAAGATGCGGAAATATCCTCCAAATGCTCTTCGACGAATCCATCTTCCTGTTTTTTAAGATAATAAAGAACCGATGTTTTTATTCCGCTGAAACTAAAATCATAACCCTTTCCTAACAGCGCTCTGGGAAAGTGTTCAAAAGAGGGGTCGCCTTTCTGCGCCAACCGATCGATCTCAGGACCGCCGGGATAGCCCAATCCGAGCATTTTTGCAACTTTATCATACGCTTCGCCCACCGCATCGTCAAGAGTACTGCCAAGAACCGCATAATCGCCCCAATCCTTGACGTGAATAAGCTGAGTGTGGCCTCCTGAAATTAGCAGAAAGACAAACGGTGGTTTTAAGTTTGTATCTGAAAGACGATTGGCAAACAGATGACCTTCCAAGTGATTCACCGCTATGTATTTTTTATTTGAGGCTAATGAAATGCCCTTCGCAAAATTAAGACCCGTGAGAAGCGAGCCTGCTAATCCGGGACCGCATGTAACGGCAATTCCGTCGATATCTTCAAAAGAGCTTTTTGCTTCCACCAACGCCGATTCGACGATAGGAGTTAAAGCCCTTATCTGTTCCCTTGACGCAAACTCCGGAACAATCCCGCCGTATTTTTTATGAATGGCTTGGGAGGAAACTACGTTAGAAAGTATATTTAGATCATCGACGACAGAGGCGGCTGTTTCATCGCATGATGTCTCAATTCCCAGTACTCGCACTGCTTATCCGTTCTCGAATTACTATAACTTCCACTTCTGAAGGGTTTGGTCCACTCCAGTTAATTACATCTTCCGGTACAACTATTTTCAATGAATACATCCTTTTATTTTCCAACCAATCGGTTGCATAATCAATAGTAGCATCAATTTCTCCGCCTGTGAGACCGCTTAAAAATGCTATTCCACCCTGCAAATCAAGTGAGACTGTCGTCGGATTGACTATTGCCTTTAGATTTTCCGGTACATTCCTCACTTGTACTTCGATTCCTTCCAATCTGCGCTCGCCTATACTTTGAATGTTTGCCGTAAGCTCCACTTCCGCGGGTTCGAGCTTAATTAAAGATTTGTTACTGACGCTCAAATCCATAGTTTCTTTCACACTGTTCTTCCGTGCCTCAAAATTTATCTCCGCCGTGAAACTCTCGCTAATTTCACTGATCAACGAAGATGGTCCGGATATTGTCACCTCAGAGGGAATTGTCTTGGTTTTACCTACCTGAATATAGCCTGGGTCGGTAGAAATAGTAACCCTTGGTCTAACAGGTACCACCTTTTCTAAATATGAATCCAGCTTTATCTTCACGGTATCAGGAGAAATTATCTCAACTAACTCTAAGCCAAAATCCCTCGGCATCACGAGCCGGTCAGGATAATTTTTCAAATAAGGTTCCAAAGCAAATTCATAATAGAATCGTATCCTTCCCATCTCCAGCATAATACCCATATCCGCAAATGCAGTAGTGAGTTGATTATTTAAAAATTGTCTCCCCGTACCACGCATCCTTAATTCAGCGAATTTCGGAATCTCGTTAGCCAAAATTCTGCCTTGCTGCAAATTTCTAAGATGGATAGGAATTTTTACCACATGAACATATTCACTTCCGGTTACTACGAACAACCATAGGGTCAAAGCAATAATGAGAGAACTTATCTTTATGGACAAATTATCACTAAATCGCTTAAAAAAATTTATCAATATATTCATTTCGTTTTATTTACTGTCAGATCATGCGTTCATTTATTGGATTTTTCAAGTTTATGGCCGAAGCTCAACTCCCCGTTATCGATTCGGATATTAAAACCACAATCCGGGTTTGTACATACCCAAGCTTTGTATCTAATCTCCGAGCCTTGCCTTCCATAATCGGATAACGGAATTAAAATACCATTATTACATTTTTGACATGACGGATACTGAGCTTCCATATTAATCCTCCCTTAACAACCAATCTCGTTAATCCACTCTTCATTTTATCATTGAATCTCCCATTCTCTTATCCCATCCACCTACATTTATTCTTAACGGCGTGTCATTCTCCATGAATATAAAACTTTAGAAGATAATTAGCCACAGTGCTCCGCTTTTTTATCCGGAAACGATTTCCCCGCCGACTGTCAGACCGAACCTTATGGGTAAACGTAAAGTCGGCATTCGCTGCTCTTTCATAATATCAGGAGAGGGGGTTGTTATCATCTTACCATGTTTTTGAGAAAAACAAGGCATCGAGCTGCCCCTTAAATTATTATTTTAGAAGGAAGAATACTTATAGGCTATTTAGAATCCTTATCTTCTTCCGAATCATCACTCTTATCTTCTGACTCATCCGTATCGGTATCTTCCGAATTATCAGTTTTGTCATCTGAATCTACGGCTTTTTCATCTTCCGGTTTTTCGGATTTATCTTCTTTCGATTCATCTGCATCACCGGCGCTCTCTTCGGCATTCTCCTTCACAGAATCTGAAGAATCATCGGTCTTCTCGTCATGCGACTCTTCGCTCGCTTCGCCACTTTCAACTGCAGCTGCTGCTTCTGCGCTTTCAGCTCTCTTCTTTTGAGCTTTTTCTAACCTATCTGCAGGTTCTTCCTCACCTTTATCTGTTAGATAGTCAATATGGGACAGCACAATTTTTTTGTCCTCCTTATTGAACTCGATCACTTTAAGGTTTACCGATTCTCCTTCCTCAACTATCTCGGAAGCTCTTCGTACCTTATGACCCGTCAATTTTGAGAGTGGGACAAATCCCTCTCCTCCTTCTGGAAGCTCAACCGTCACACCTTTATCGAGTACTTTAATAATCTTGCACTCGACATGTTTGTCTAATCCGTATTTTTCTTCAAATGTTGGCCATGGGTCTTCGCTCACCTGCTTATGCCCTAAGGATATGCGTCTGTTTTCTCTACTGATGTCGAGTACCTTTATCTCGATTTCATCACCCTTTTTCACGATCTCTTTAGGATGGCGCACTTTTTTTGTCCACGAGAGATCAGAGATATGAACCAAGCCCTCAACGCCTTCTTCGAGCTCCACGAAAGCGCCGAATTGTGTCAGATTCCGTACTTTGCCGTTGTGTATAGTTCCTACCTTGTATTTATCCTCAATATTTTCCCATGGATCAGGAGTCAGCTGTTTCAATCCGAGAGAGATCTTCTTCTCTTCCTGATTCACTTTCAGTATCTTAGCTTCAACTTCCTCACCTAAGGAAAGAACATTTGAAGGGTGTTTTATATGTTGAGTCCAGGACATCTCTGAAATATGTATCAGTCCCTCGACGCCTTTATCCAACTCGACGAATGCTCCGTAGTTGGTAATGCTTACCACCTTACCTTTGACCATCGTATCAGCAGGGAACCGTTCTTCCACTTTTTCCCAAGGATGCGGTTGAAGTTGCTTATATCCCAAAGAGATACGATCCGTTTCAGTGTTATAGTTCAGAACAACGACTTCTATCTCCTCGTCCATCGATACGACCTCCGAGGGATGATTAACCCTTCCCCACGACAGATCGGTTATGTGAAGCAGACCGTCTACTCCTCCAAGATCGATGAACACGCCGAAGTCTGTTATATTCTTGACTCTGCCCGGCATCACATGACCTGGTTCGATACCGGCGAGAACCTCATGCCTCTTCTCCTTAAGGTCTTCTTCTATCAGTTCCCTTCTGGAAACAACAATATTCTTTCGCGATTCATTAAGCTTTACGATCTTGAGCTCATAAGTATTACCAACGTATTTGTCAAAATCCTGAATTGGCTTAACGTCTATTTGAGAGCCGGGTAAGAATGCGTCAAGTCCCAACAGATCAACTACCATTCCACCCTTCACTCGTCTTAAAATTCTTCCTTCAAATATCTCATCGTTATTAAAACCTTCCACAACCCGTTGCCAAATTCTCATGAAATCGGCTTTTTTCTTTGATAGAACCAATTGTCCGGTTTCATCTTCTAACCGTTCAAGATATACTTCGATAGTTTCGCCGACTTTTGGAAGCTCTCCTGAACTAAAATCCTCTATAGGAACTATCCCTTCTGATTTGAATCCGATATCTACTATCGCTTCATTATCATAAACCGCTAATACCCTTCCCTCTGTTACATCACCCTCGGCAATGTCATTGAGCGAATTATTGTATAATTTCTCCATTTCGTTATCAACGATGTCAATCTCTTGCGACATTTTTTCTAATTCTTCAAGAGTCACACTCCTTATTTCATCACTGATTATCGGTGGATCAACCGGTATTACCGGAGGTTTTTCAGAAACGGTTGAGTCGGTTGAGTCAGTGACTTCCGCCTCGTCAGATACTTTTTCTTGCTCTTTTACGCTCTTCTTACTTTCGGTCTGTTTAGCTTCTTTTACCGGAGCTTCCGCATCGTTGTCCTTTGTATCGCTAACAGTATCTTTTGGTTCGGAATCTTCATCCTTTTGTACAGAATCTTCTTCCGATATCTTTTTATCTTCGATTTCTTCTTCAGCCTGAACTGCGACAGTTTCTTCTTCTGTAGCTTCTATCTCTATTTCCACAGTCTCAGGGTTAGTGGGTTCTGTGCTGCTCTTTTCATTCTCCGGCATATACTTGTGACTCCTTGCGCATTTCCGTATGGATTAGTCGGGTTAAGTGTTTGACTTGCTCATTGACCGTCATATCGGTCGTGTCTACTCTAATTGCATCCTCCGCTCTTAAGAGCGGGGATGTCGTTCTGGTTGAATCTCGTAAATCTCGTTCCTCTATCTCTTTTTCAATCTCTTCCAACGTTTTAACGTTTTCGTCTTCTTTAAGTTCTGCAAAACGTCTTTTTGCTCTTTCCTCTACAGAAGCGGTCAAGAAAAATTTCATGTCCGCATCGGGGAAAACAACCGTACCTATGTCTCTGCCTTCAACGATAAAATCATTACTCTTGACAAGCGCCCTCTGAAGCTCGACCATCATCCGTCTTACTTCGGGGATAGCGCTTATTTGAGAGGTTAATTTTGAAACTTCGTTTGCTCTTATCTTTTCCGAAACTTCTTCATCTCCAAGATATATTTTCATTTGGTCGTTTTTACATTCTACTTTAATATCGACAGTTTCCAAACTGGAAATAACGGCATAATTGTCATCTTTGCCGATTCTATTATTAATCAGGTTGAGCGCAACAGCTCGATACATCGCGCCGGTATCAAGGTAGTGATATCCCAATTCTCCTGCTAATTTCTTCGCGGTAGTGCTTTTTCCGGATGCCGCTACTCCATCAATCGCAATTAACCGCCATTTATCATCAATATTTTTCATGACAGCTTTTTAAAGTAGAAATACCAAAAAGATAAAGCAAGAAATATTATTTCAATTTTAAACCGCTCTATTCCCTTCAACTGTGCTGCAGACCATCTATTTGATCAATTTTGCTGTCAGGACTTCTGAGGGAGAGGTTTAGACACAAGCCCTAACCGGCACAATTTCATCGGTCATCACTTCAACAATACCATCTTCTTCGTTTCTTCAAAATCTCCGGATTTCAATCTATAGAAGTAGATCCCACTTGATTGGGCTGACGCATCCCATGTTATCTCATATCTGCCTGCTGATTTAAACTCGTTAACTAAACTTATAATCTCCTCTCCCAAGATATTGTATATTATTAATGTAACATCACCCGAACGTGGGATCGCATAACTCAGGGTGGTTGTCGGATTGAATGGATTGGGATAATTTTGACTTAATTCATACATGACAGGAATATGTTAAGAGTATCTGCAAATTTCTTTTCTTCTGATAATTGTCCCCTAAAGAGTGCAGAAGCTGAACGGAAATTGATGCATCATAAAGTATTCCTTGAATAATTGTTTGTGTAAAGAATAAGCGAGCCGAAATTCCATTCGTTAACCTGCTGCTTTTCTGCAGTTTGAATATACCCTGAGATTATTAAAATTTGCAGGTCATAAGTGTTTCCAACCATTCTACCGGTAATTACTTGAGAATTCCCGCCAGACGTAGTCGGGCAGGCTCAGAAGGAGTTCTCCGTGGGAGTCTTTCGTGATCTTTGGAAGAACTCAGCTTCCATTTATTTGCGGGAATGTCTGAGAATCGAACTCAGCGGACGAGTTGCCCCGTCCCAACGGTTTTGAAGATCGCGGTTGCCCTTGCTGCTTAGGCACTTACAAGAATTGATGCCATATAATTGCCATTCTACAGACCACTCCAGACCAATTGAGACTAATTGACCAACATATTTAGTATATTAAAACCGACGGCTTAGAAGGACGTTGCTTGCCCTTGAGTATCAGGCACTTACAGGGAGCAGTGACCTGAGAGTGACCATTTTTTGTCCCGGTTTGTCCCGTAATGCCGAATTATGCGATATAGTAACTTGGTTGACTTTTTAAGTTCAGCCATTATCTTCAGGTATATCAGGATTTCGCGAAAATAACACATTACAGAGCGGGCAGGAGATTAATGTCTATCGCCATAGCTATTTCCTTTAACTTTCGTTTTTGGTGACAGATCTTTAAATTGCTATACATTTGCGATAGGGAAAATTTGGTGACGTTATGATTGAAGCAAACGACAGTGGCTATGAATATACTGGAATAGCGATTCTGGAGACACTAAATGAAGCTAAACGATATAATGCTTATTTGATGAGCCAAATTCTTAAATATAGCAATGATGCTGAAAGCGTATTGGATTTCGGTGCTGGTATTGGGACCTTCACGGACATTTTCAATGACATGGACATTATAGCGGTAGAGAAGGATCCAACTCTATATGACCTGTTGAAGAAAAAGGGTTATAAAGTTCACACTGACTTATCAGAAATTGATGATAAATCGATAGAATTTATTTACACGCTTAATGTATTGGAACACATCAAGGATGATATATCCGTTCTTAAGGAATTATATTCAAAGTTAAAACCGGGTGGAAAACTGTTCATCTATGTTCCCGCATTTAGGATATTGTTTTCTAATTTGGACAGAAAAATAAAACATTACCGCCGGTATAAAAAAACACAAACTATTCAAATGTTACAGGAAATAGGATATAATAATGTAATCGCGAATTACGTAGATAGTCTGGGTTTCTTCGCTACCCTCCTTTACAGGATTTTGAACAAAAGTGGTGAACTAAGTCTTCGTTCAATTAAAATGTACGATACATTTCTTTTCCCCCTAAGTAAGCGATTGGATGATTTAGGCTTTAAAAAATTGTTTGGGAAGAATCTCTTAATCATAGCTAACAGGCCGATAGATGTAAATAAATTGACATAGTTATAGGTTAATCAAAAAGGTTGTATTTGATTATACACCGGAGAGCGCTTAATCCATCACGCCATTTTATCTTTTTACCTTCCTTATAGCTCCTGCCGTAATACGAGATGCCTACTTCGTAGATTCTCAAATCCATCTTAGAAATTTTAGCTGTAATTTCAGGCTCGATCCCAAACCTTTTCTCTTGCAATTCGATACCCTGTATTACCTCCCTGTTGAACACTTTAAAACCTGTCTCTATGTCCGTTAAATTCAGATTAGTAAATATATTAGAGACTAAAGTGAGAAACTTGTTACCTAAGGAATGCCAAAAGAAAAGTATCCTATGTGGATTACCTCCCCGGAACCTTGAGCCATACACAACATCCGCGTTCCCCTCCTCTATCGGTTGAATAAGCTTTGTATACTCTCTTGGATCATATTCCAAATCGGCATCTTGAATTAGCACTAGATCTCCTTTTGCTTCTTTTATTCCTAAAATTAAAGCGGCACCCTTACCGCTATTAACCGGTTGAAAAAATATCTTGATATTTTCGACATCTATAAAACGATTATTCGATAGCTCAAAACTTCCCTTACTGTTTCGAATTGAATTGAGCAATTCCCTCGTGCCGTCGGTTGAAGCGTCGTCTACTATAATAATTTCTTTCTCTATATTGACTTCCTGAACCCGAAGAAGAATTTTACCAATACTGTTAATTTCATTGTAGACAGGTATTATTACAGAAAGCTTCAACTTATACTTCCTCCTATTCTGCTATTACTACATAAGTTTTCTCTCTGAAAATCTTTCTTCAACCACCTCGAAAACCGCCACATGTAATCTAACCTATTATCATTTTTCTGCTACATTTTTTTAATTTATTTTTTTCACCTTCCATAGACGCAATCCTTTAGGTTCAAGCTCAGTAATTATTGCATAGCTTTCATCTCGATAAACACATAAATTATAGGCTTCTACTACTCTTTCATGCTCTAATATATAACCTTCTCTTGATAGAAAGTAAAATGGTCCTTTATGATTTTTAATCAATGCTTTTATCTCTTTCTGGAATTTTGTTTCTATACCCGGATTAGCAAAACTGAAGTAGCTCTCTACGCGGACAAATCGCGCACCCGAGGGGAAGAATGGAATAAGATATGCCAAAGGATCTTTGCCAGCCATTATGATAATAGAATTTTCTATTTGCCCAACTTCGGGTATTCGAACACCGAAATAGGATTTTCCCCAAGAAATTCGCTCCTGCATTGGCACCCGCAGAGTAACAACTATAATGACAAATAATATAATCATATACCAAGACCGCATTTTCACATTCCTTACCATTAAGGTTAACAGAACAACTATTATCAACGGACTTATAATTTCAAGTGGCAATATATATCGAGCATAAGAAAACTTCAACTGCCACATGATATATGAAACAGTAAAAAATGTAAGAAGAAAATAAGATACCCTTTTGGTAAGTTCAGCACTTCCTGATTCGCTCGAAGTTCTGGTTTTTAAATCTATATTTTTAACAATAAAAAATACTAATACTGCCAACAGGGCATACAGAAGATAGGTGACAAAGTATACCACAGGCAGGTGCGTGGCAAGCCCCTGAGCTAACAGCCGACGCTCAAGAATAGACATAGTCTGCCAAAGTGGATATGAAAATATGAATAAAATTAAGAGAAACATTGAGATTCTTGCCATCAGAATAATATTTTCCCTGGCTACCCTGTACGTGTTTCTGGTAAATTTATTTTTCGTGACCAAAAAGATAAATATTAACAACAATATATATATTATTGAAAACCTCATATCATTCCCACGAAATTGGTCACCTCCAAAATAGCTGCTGTTGTGAAACCAAAATTGGAATGGGTAGTTTAAATGTTCTATAAACCCTTCCGGTAAATATGTCGAGTCAGTGAAGTTACTTAAAGTATAATATGGTGATCGGAATATTTCATTGTAGAATGGAAACAAAGGACTTTCAAATTTAGCCCACAAATGGTACATCCAATAACCTCGCGATAGAATTATCCCGCTCGCTATGGCGATTGTCATCAAACCAACTGAGTTAATCCTGCTTTTCCAATCACCCTTAAAAACAGTTACTGCCGTTATAAAGCCTATTCCGTATACGACTTGAGTAAGTTTCAGGCCAATCGCAATACCTACTAAAATTCCGGAAACGATTAGTTCTTTTTTCATATCTGAGAGTGAATAAACTCCCCGTGTAGATATCGCTTTTAATAGGAGAAGAATCGCTCCCAGTGTGAACAAGCTTACAAGATTATCATTGGACGTACCTCCGAGTTCAAAAATGCTGATAGGGCCATAAATTCCTATCGCAGAAATAATTAAAGAAAATCCGACCAACCACTTGTCACCATTACTTTCACTATCACTTGTACTATTTCTATTTGTTGGTAGCATTAATGACTTTAACATATAAAAAGCTATCGCGAAGATTAGCCAGAAATTAAATCCGTGTATACCACCCATTAGAAATCCTACTATTTTAGGAGGAAGGTTTTTCACAAAGAAATAAAATATTAAATCCAAAGTGGGATTTAGATATGTTTGAATGTGAGCGGGCGCATAATCAAAGCCTAATCTATCATTGAGGATGGCATAAGGATTGTAAAAATGATAATTCCTCAAGTCCGCATAGTTATTCTGCCCCAGGTAGACGGAGATACTACCAAAAGCTATAAAACTCAGCAGTATAATTACAAAATTAATCCGAAAGTGTCTTTTTCTCAATCTATAAATTCACTTTGATACTTTAGTTAATAGAACCTTTGAGGAGATTCACAAATTTACTCTTGTTATTTCGTCGTGAAAATCTTTTTATTTTTGACTAAATTACATTCATATAATTTTATACTCCCATTGCCCATTACTGTCTATTCCTTTTGGCCTAGTTCAAACTCATCTCTCAATACCATTACTAGCAAACCTTCTGACAACTGACAAATAGAGAAGAGAGGGCAAGATCGGGATCCTATAGAAGGGGAAAACCTAAACTATAGGATAACAATAATGTTATCTCGCCCTCTATAACCATGTTGATTTAGAATCATTAAGCATCAAGACCCAACTCAGTAATATCAAGGGTAGCTATATGTGTAAAAATAGTTTCCGTCTCTTTCTCTAACCTCATAGCAAGAGTTTGAAGAATCTTTTTCGTCATCTCGGGATAATTATTAAGCATTTCGTCTAGGTCTATTTCCAATATATGTACTTTTGCATCAGTAGCTGCTTTAACTGTTGCAGTACGGGTTGTATTTAGTATTAAACTCATTTCCCCGAAAAACGTACCCTTATTTCTGAATGAAGAAATCTCGACTCCATGTTTGTATACTTTGCATTCACCTTCAAGAAGGATATATAACTTATTATCCTCATCTCCTTCCTTAACGATTGTGGATCCTGCGGGATAATCTACCGTTTTCTTTATCAATTCTTCTGTCATGGAATATTCATACTCTAAAATATAGGTTGAAATTGTGGATTGATTCAAAAATCACAATCCGAAGAGATGGGTATCTATGCATAATTGTCATCAGATAATCACGCTCCTTTATAAAACCTTAATACCTGACTTGTTCTTACTCTTAGAACACTTGCTAAATTACACATTAAGCGTTCAATTTGCACTAATAAATTTGCTTAATTTTCAAAAACGTATGAGTTTTAAGACTCAAAAAATGTGTCTCACAAACCATCGTTTTCGGGACATTCCCATAAACGTCCCAAAATCAAAGTCCCATGAATATTGCATTTAACGAGTTTAGGGACTTTGAGATTTTATCTCTAAAACTGTTTTTTATTGGATATATTTCTTTATACTTCGATTATGGTAGGAAAGTCAAAGTACATATTACACTTTATTTAGAAATTCTGGAAAAATCTACTTACTATTAGGACAAATGTCCGCCCACTTTTTCTTTCTAAGTTTAATGTTTTCAA